>NZ_JADPKU010000128.1:0-69853 GCF_023074095.1 Bradyrhizobium sp. 137 | reverse complement strand
GGAATCGACGCGGGAGATGTCCTGGATCGGCACCGGCTCGATGACGTCGACTTCGCCCGAGAGCAGCGCGGCAACGCGGGTGGCGTCGGAGGCGATCGGAGTGAAGGTGATCTCCTTCAGGTTACCATCCATCTTGCCCCAGTAATTGGGGTTGGCCTTGAACACCGTCTTCACGCCGGGCTGATGGCTTTCGATGATGAAGGGGCCGGTGCCGTTCTCGTGGAGCGAGGCGTAGCTCGGCGTGGTTGCCGCCACCGGCGTCGGATCGACGACGTTGTTCTCCTCGGCCCATTTCTTGTCCATGATATACCAGACATCCCACGACGAATGCAGGATGGGATTGGGCGAGGGCAGGACGAAATCGACGGTGTAGTCGTCAACCTTGACGACCTTGACGTCGGGTGCAAGGCGGGTCTGCATATTGGACCCCTTCTTGCGGACGCGATCGGCGGAGAACAGCACGTCGTCGGCGGTGAACGGATCGCCGTTATGGAATTTCACGCCCTTGCGCAGGTGGAAGCGCCAGCGGGTCGGCTCCGGCGTCTCCCAGCTTTCCGCCAGCGCCGGAATGATCTTGAGATCCTTGTCGCGCGCGGTGAGGCCCTGATAGACGTGGCCGAGATGGGCGTGGGTGGTGCTCTCGTTGAGGGTATAGGGATCGAGCGACTTCAGGTCGCCCTGGTTGGCATAGCGTAGTGTCTGGCTCGACGCCGGCGAGACCGAGAACGCAGCCATACCGGCGAGCGTCGCCACAAACAGACTTCGACCTACTGACATTCTTGACCCTCTCCACACTGCCGTGCCGGTGATTTTTGATTTGTTCGGCCGGCCGATCAATCCATGTTGCCCAGAGTTCTCGACCCGTGCAAGCGCCATTCCAGCAAGGAACGCGCCAAGTTGCACCGCTGTGCAGCAATGCTGATCGTGCCGCCTGGCTTGGGCGGCTTACGACTTTGGACTTGGTTGACCATATTCGGCCGTTGCGGGTCGGGACATGTCGCGCCGGCATCAGGCGCTTGCGTCGCACCACAACTCGCGGCGATACTGCCGGCAGGCCGCTCGAATCTCATCCGGAGGGGACATGAAGGTTAATATCGAAATCGACTGCACTCCCCTCGAGGCCCGCCAATTCTTTGGACTGCCCGACGTGTCGCCGATGCAGACGGCGGTGATGGACAAGCTGCAGCAGCAGGTCCTGAGCAACATCGACAAGGTCTCGCCTGAATCGTTGGTGCAGAGTTGGTTTACATACGATCCCAAGCTCGCCGAACGGTTTCAGGACATGTTCGTCGCGATGGCAGGCCTCGGCGGCACGCGCAGCAGCGACAAGAAGAAATAGTGTCATCAGGGCCGGACGGGACGCGGGATTCCGGCCGGCTTCGTCCGCCGGGTATCGGGCTGCTACTTGCCGAGGCTCGGGGTCTGCTCGAATTCAATGCGAGCCTGCTGCTGTCACCGCTGCTGATGCGCGCGCCCAGGGGCGACGGCCATCCGGTGCTGGCGCTGCCGGGCTTCCTCGCCAGCGATCTCTCGATGGCACCGATGCGACGCTATCTCAGCGAGCTCGGTTATGAGGCACATGCCTGGCGGATGGGCCGCAATCTCGGCGGGCTCGGGCGGATGCGGGATTCGCTGCGCATGCGCTTGGCCGAGATCCACGCCGCGTCGCGTCGCAAGGTCAGCCTGATCGGATGGAGCCTCGGCGGCGTCTATGCCCGCGATCTCGCACTTCAGGCGCCGGAGATGGTCCGCTATGTCGTCACGCTCGGCAGCCCTTTTGCCAACGACGTACGGGCGACCAACGTCACGCGGCTGTACGAGGCGCTGTCCGGCGAGCGGGTCGAGGATTTTGCCGAACAGCGCGAGGCGCTCGCCGGCGATCTGCCGGTGCCCACGAGCTCGATCTATTCGCGTGCCGACGGCATCGTGAACTGGCGGACCTGTCTGCTCCGTCCCTCTGCCCGTGCCGAGAACATCGAGGTGCACCTGGCGAGCCATATCGGGCTCGGGGTCAATCCCGCGGCGCTATGGGCCGTGGCGGACCGCCTGGCGCAATCGGAGGGGGAATTCCGGCCATTTGACCGGGCCGGGCCGTTTGCCATTGCATATGCCCCGGCGGAACAGGCAGTATCGGCCTGACGAGAAGCGCCGACCAAAGGCGCCCGTCTAGTCTTGCGGGAGGGAATTATGGCTGACGGGAAGAAGCTGTCGTCGCTGGACGCGTCGTTTCTCTATCTGGAAACGCCGGAAATGCCGATGCATGTCGGAAGCATGGCAATCTTTCGCCTGCCCGACGACTACAAGGGCGACTTCTTCGAAGACTTCAAGGCCATGATCGTCTCGCGCCTGCACATCGCGCCGATCCTGAAGGCGCGGCTGGAGAAGGCGCCGCTGGACATCGATCATCCCTCCTGGGTCGAGGACGATCAGTTCGACATCGATCGTCACATTTTCCGGGCCAGCCTGCCGCAGCCGCGCGACCGCGCCACGCTCGAACGCATCGTCGGCTGGATGCATGCCAAGCTCCTGAACCGGGCCCGTCCGCTCTGGGAGTTCTACGTGTTCGAGGGCATGAAGGACAACGAGGTCGGCCTTTATTCCAAGATGCATCATGCCGCCATCGACGGGGGCGCCGGTGCAGCCTTCACCAACATGATCTATGACATCTCGCCGATCCCGCGGAAGGTCGATCCGCCGACGGCTGGATCCAAGCCCGGACAGGAGCCGCGCGATATCGCGGCCAACCTGCTCGATTCCTATCAACAGCTTTTCAGCCAGCCGCTCGACGCGTCGGCGGCCGCGAAGAACCTGCAATTGCCGCGTACCGGCAAGAGCGACATCGGCTCGATCCTGTTCGACAATGCGATGTACCAGATCGAGAGCGCGGTGCGGTTTGCCGGCAACATCCCGACGGTGCTCAAGAGCGTCTCCGACGTGCTCGGTAAGGTCGCAGATCCGAAATCGCGCGAGAGCCTCGCCAGCATGGTGTCGCCGCCGACCATGCTCAACAAGACCATCTCGTCGGAGCGGAGCTTCGCCGGCGTATCGATCTCGTTGTCGCGGGCCAAGGCGCTGGCCAAGCAGGCCGGCGGCAAGCTCAATGACGTCGTGCTGGCGCTCGCCTCCGGCGTGGTCCGCCGTTATCTTCAGCAATATGGCACGCTGCCGGCGAAATCGCTGACTGCGGCGGTGCCGATCTCGCTGCGCGAGGAGGGCAACACCGAGGCCAATAACCAGGTGTTCGGCATGATCTGCTCGATCGCAACCAACATCGACAATCCAAAGGCGCGGCTGGAAGCCATCATCGCGCAATCGGCCAAGTCCAAAGAGATGTCGCATCCACTGCGGGCGCTGATGCCGCAGGTCTCCAACATCTCGATGCTGGGTGCCCCGATCATGGTGCAGATCCTGGCGCTGCTCTACGGCCGCTCCAACCTGTCCGACGTGCTGCCGCCGGCCGCCAATATCACGGTGTCCAACGTCCCGGGACCGCGGCAGACGCTCTATGCTGCAGGGGCCGAGCTTCTGCACATTTTTCCGGTCTCGATCTCGACGCATGGGCAGGCGCTCAACATCACCGTGCAGAGCTATCGGGACCAGCTCGATTTCGGCTTCATCGTCGGCGCCAACATCATTCCGCATGTGCAGGTGATGTGCGACATGCTGCCGGAAGAGTTCGCCGCACTGGAGGCGGCCTATGCGCCGCCCGCGGCCGACATCAAGCGCGCTGCGGAATAAGGAGTTCGCGATGATTGAAATGCCGCCGCTCAAGTTCGCGACGACGAACGGAATCCGCATGGGCTATTACGAGGCTGGCCCGGCAGACGACAAGCCGCCGGTCGTGCTGTGCCACGGCTGGCCCGAGCTCGCCTTTTCCTGGCGCCACCAGATCAAGGCACTGAGCGAGGCCGGCATCCGCGTGATCGCGCCCGACCAGCGCGGCTACGGTGCGACCGACCGGCCCGAGCCGGTCGAGGCCTACGACATTGAGCACCTGACCGGCGATCTCGTCGGACTGCTTGATCATCTGCAGATCGATAAGGCGATCTTCGTCGGTCACGATTGGGGCGGCTTCATCGTCTGGCAGATGCCGTTGCGGCACATCGACCGGGTCGCCGGGGTAGTCGGCATCAACACGCCCCACACCAATCGCGCCTGGGCCGATCCGATCGAGCTGTTGCGCGCACGCTTCGGCGACAAGATGTACATCGTTCAATTCCAGGATCCGGCGCGCGAGCCGGACAGGATTTTCGGCAGCCGTGTCGAACAGACTTTCGATGCGTTCATGCGTAAGCCGGTGCCGCGCCCGGCCGACACCCCGCCGGAGGAGGTGGTTGCCGGTGTCGGCGCTTCGCCGCGGCTCAATCTGGCATTTCCGCAGATGATTGCCGGCTATGATGCGAGGCACGATCCGCGTACGCCGATCCTGTCGCCGGAAGAGAAGAAAGTCTTCGTCGATGCCTTCACCAAAACGGGTTTTACCGGCGGCATCAACTGGTACCGCAACATGTCGCGCAACTGGGCGCGCTCCGAAGGGCTCGATCATACGGTCCGCGTGCCGTCGCTGATGATCATGGCCGAGAACGACGCGGTGTTGCCGCCATCCTCCGCTGATGGCATGGACAAGCTGATTCCCGATCTCGAGAAGTATCTCGTTAAGGACAGCGGCCATTGGACGCAGCAGGAGAAGCCGGAAGAGGTCAGTGCCAAGCTGATCGAATGGCGTAGAAGGCGGTTCGGCTAGGCCGTTATTGCGAGCGCAGCGAAGCAATCCAGGAATGTGCCCGCGGAGGCAGTCTGGATTGCTTCGTCGCTTCGCTCCTCGCAATGACGAGATCGACGCCTGAGGCAGGGGGAAGCACTTCTGATGTCATCCAAGAACCGACTGGACCCGATCCCGCATCCGCCGACCAAGCCGGTGGTCGGCAACATGCTGTCGCTGGACTCGGCCGCCCCCGTGCAGCACCTGACGCGGCTCGCAAAAGAGCTGGGTCCGATCTTCTGGCTCGACATGATGGGCTCGCCGATCGTGGTCGTCTCCGGCCACGACCTCGTCGACGAGCTCTCTGACGAAAAGCGCTTCGACAAGACGGTGCGCGGTGCGCTGCGGCGTGTGCGTGCGGTCGGTGGCGACGGCTTGTTCACGGCCGATACCAAGGAGCCGAACTGGAGCAAGGCGCACAACATCCTGCTCCAGCCGTTCGGCAACCGGGCCATGCAGTCGTATCACCCGAGCATGGTCGACATCGCCGAGCAGCTCGTCCAGAAGTGGGAGCGGCTCAACGCCGACGACGAGATCGATGTCGTCCACGACATGACCGCATTGACGCTGGACACAATCGGCCTGTGCGGCTTCGACTACCGCTTCAACTCGTTCTACCGCCGCGATTACCACCCGTACGTCGAGTCGCTGGTGCGCTCGCTCGAAACCATCATGATGACGCGTGGCCTGCCCTTCGAGCAGCTTTGGATGCAGAAGAGGCGCAAGACCTTGGCCGAAGACGTCGCCTTCATGAACAAGATGGTCGACGAGATCATTGCAGAACGACGCAAGAGTGCGGACGAGATCGACGACAAGAAGGACATGCTGGCCGCGATGATGACCGGCATCGACCGCGCGACCGGCGAGCAGCTCGATGACGTCAACATTCGCTACCAGATCAACACCTTCCTGATCGCGGGCCACGAGACCACCAGCGGCCTGTTGTCCTACACGCTCTATGCACTGCTCAAGCATCCGGACATCCTCAAGAAGGCCTATGACGAGGTCGACCGCGTCTTCGGTCCCGACGTCAATGCGAAGCCGACCTATCAGCAGGTGACGCAGCTCACCTACATCACGCAGATCCTGAAGGAGGCGCTGCGGCTGTGGCCGCCGGCGCCAGCCTATGGTATCTCGCCGCTCAACGATGAGACCATCGGCGGCGGCAAGTACAAGCTCAGGAAGGGCACGTTCACCACCATCCTGGTGACGGCGCTGCATCGCGATCCCTCAGTCTGGGGACCGAACCCTGATACCTTCGATCCCGAGAATTTCAGCCGCGAGGCGGAAGCCAAACGGCCGATCAATGCCTGGAAGCCGTTCGGCAACGGCCAACGGGCTTGCATCGGCCGGGGCTTTGCCATGCACGAGGCTGCGCTTGCGCTCGGGATGATCCTCCAGCGCTTCAAGCTGATCGATCACCAGCGCTATCAGATGCACCTGAAGGAAACGCTGACGATCAAGCCGGAGGGTTTCAAGATCAAGGTTCGCCCGCGCGCCGATCGCGAGCGCGGTGCCTTTGGCGGACCAGTCGTGGCAGTGGCTTCGGCACCCAAAGGACGGCGTCAGCCGGCCGCCCGGCCCGGCCACAACACGCCGATGCTGGTGCTCTACGGCTCCAATCTCGGCACCGCCGAGGAACTCGCGACGCGCATGGCCGACCTCGCTGAGATCAACGGCTTTGCCGTGCGTCTCGGCCCGCTCGACGATTACGTCGGCAAGCTGCCGCAGGAAGGTGGCGTACTGATAATCTGCGCCTCCTACAACGGCGCACCGCCTGACAATGCGACGCAGTTCGTCAAATGGCTCGGCAGCGATTTGCCGAAGGACGCCTTTGCCAATGTGCGCTACGCCGTGTTCGGCTGCGGCAACAGCGACTGGGCAGCGACGTATCAGTCGGTGCCGCGCTTCATCGACGAGCAATTGTCGGCACATGGCGCGCGCGCCGTCTATCCGCGCGGCGAGGGCGATGCGCGCAGCGATCTTGACGGCCAATTCCAGAAATGGTTTCCGGCGGCTGCCCAGGTCGCGACCAAGGAATTCGGCATCGACTGGAATTTCACCCGCACCGCGGAGGACGATCCGCTCTATGCAATCGAGCCGGTGGCGGTGACCGACGTCAACACTATCGTGGCCCAGGGCGGTGCTGTCGCGATGAAGGTTCTGGTCAATGACGAGCTTCAGAACAGAAGCGGGCCCAATCCGTCGGAGCGTTCGACGCGCCATATCGAGGTGCAACTGCCGTCCAACATCACCTATCGGGTCGGCGATCATTTGAGCGTGGTCCCGCGCAACGACCCGACACTGGTAGATTCGGTCGCCCGCCGCTTCGGCTTCCTGCCAGCCGATCAGATCCGGCTTCAGGTCGCCGAAGGCCGCCGGGCGCAATTGCCCGTCGGCGAGGCCGTGTCGGTCGGCCGTCTGCTCAGTGAGTTCGTCGAGCTGCAGCAGGTCGCGACACGGAAGCAGATCCAGATCATGGCGGAGCACACGCGCTGCCCGGTGACGAAACCAAAGCTGCTGGCGTTTGTCGGGGAGGAGGCTGAGCCACTCGAGCTCTACCGCACCGAGATCTTGGCCAGACGCAAATCGGTGTTCGACCTGCTGCTCGAATATCCGGCCTGCGAATTGCCGTTCCACGTCTATCTCGAAATGCTCTCGCTGCTCGCGCCGCGCTATTACTCGATCTCGTCCTCCCCGTCGGTCGACCGGGCGCGGTGCAGCATCACCGTCGGGGTGGTCGAAGGACCGGCCGCTTCCGGGCGCGGCACCTACAAGGGCATCTGCTCCAATTACCTGGCGAACCGGCGAGCGGGTGATACGATCTACGCCATCGTGCGTGAGACCAAGGCCGGCTTCCGCCTCCCCGACGAGTCATCCGTGCCGATCATCATGATCGGACCGGGCACGGGACTTGCCCCGTTCCGCGGGTTCCTTCAGGAGCGCGCTGCGCGCAGGGCGAAGGGGACTGCTCTTGGTCCGGCGATGCTATTCTTCGGCTGCCGCCATCCCGATCAGGATTTTCTCTACGCAGACGAGCTGAAGGCGCTGGCGGCAAGCGGCATCACCGAGCTTTTCACCGCGTTCTCGCGTGCCGATGGCCCGAAGACCTATGTGCAGCATCTCCTGGCCGCGCGGAAGGACAAGGTCTGGTCGCTGATCGAGCAAGGCGCCATCATCTATGTCTGCGGCGACGGCAGCAAGATGGAGCCCGATGTGAAGGCAGCCCTTGTCGCGATGCACCGCGAAAAGAGCGGTAGCGATGCCGCGGCCAGTGCACGCTGGATCGAGGAGATGGGCGCGAGCAACCGCTATGTGCTGGACGTTTGGGCGGGTGGGTGACCACGGGCGCGATCGTGCTAAACGTCAGGCATGATTCCCTGGGAAAAGATCGACACCGCGCAAATCCCCGGTTCCGACGGTGAGCTCCGCCTGATGCGGCGCGGCAAGGAGTTCTCCATCAAGCTCGGCAGCAACGAGCTGATGAACAGCCGCTTGTCGGGCTCGGAGGCCGCGCTTGCAACGCTGGCGGCAAAGCAGATCGAGAACGTCGCAAAGCCCGTCGTCCTCATCGGCGGCCTCGGCATGGGTTTTACGCTGCGCGCGGCGCTTGCCGTGCTCGGAGGCAAGGCGAGGATCGTGGTCTCCGAACTTGTGCCTGCGGTGGTGGCCTGGGCACGCGGCCCGATGGCGTCGGTCTTCGGCGACAGCCTCGACGATCCCAGGGTGAGCATCCGGGAGACCGACGTTGGCGAAATCATTCGGGCGCAGCGCTCCGCCTTCGACGCCATTCTCCTCGACGTCGACAACGGGCCGGAAGGGCTGACACGAAAGGATAACGACGCGCTCTACAATGCGGACGGTTTGATGGCGGCTAAGACGGCGCTGCGGCCAGGCGGCGTGCTCGCTGTCTGGTCGTCAGGGCCCAACCCGGCCTTCACCAAGCGCATTGCGAGCGCCGGCTTCGACGTCAACGAAATCAACGTCCGCGCCACCGGCAGAGGCGGCGGCGCGCGCCACGTGATCTGGATCGCGAGGAAGGGCTAGGCGGCTTGCGCCGCCGCGCCATGCGCGTGGTCGTCGATGGCGCCGATGATCTCGGGCCAGAAGCGCATCGGCAGCGCGTGGCCCATGCCTTCGATCATCAACAGCTTGGCGCCGAGAATTGACGCTGCCGTGTCCTTGCCGCCTTCGGGATGGACCAGGGGATCGACGGTGCCGTGAATGACGAGCGTCGGCGTCTTCACCCCATGCAGCCGTTCCTTGCGGCTGCCCGAGGCGAGCGCGGCGCGGAGCTGCCGGCCGACGCCGGCCGGATTGAGTCCGCGTGCGAACACGCGCTCGGCGCGTTCAGGGTCGAGCGCTTCCTCTTCCGGAAAAGACCCGCCGCGCAAGATCTTCCATGTCTGGCCGAAGCGGACCATAAATTCCTCCTTGCTGCGTGGCGGCGGCGCCATCAGCATTGCGGCGGCCTCGCGTGTCGGCGGCGGCACGCGCGGATTGCCCGTCGTCGACATGATCGAGGTCAGCGAGCGTACGCGCTCGGGGAATGATAGCGTCACCTCCTGGGCGATCATGCCGCCCATGGAGGCCCCGACCAGATGCGCCGACTTGATGCCGAGCGCATCCATCAGCCCGACCGTGTCCTTCGCCATGTCGATCAGCTTGTAGGTTGCGGCAACCGGAATCCTGAGGAAGCGTAGCTTCAGCAGCTCGAGCGGCGTCAGCCGCTTGCCGCCGGTCAGATGGCTCGACTTGCCTATGTCGCGGTTGTCGAAGCGGATCACGCGAAAGCCGCGCGCGGCAAGCTGCTCGCAGAATGCATCATCCCAATGGATCATCTGCGCCCCGAGCCCCATGATCAGCAGCAGCGGCTCGGCATTGTCGTTGCCGAAGATTTCGTAGCAGATGTCGATCCCGTTGGCGCGGACGGTCTGGGGCGGCTGATGGACGTTCACGGTCGCTATCCCTTGCTGCTGACCAATGCTGTATTGCACGGTTTCCCGCGGCAAAGAAGCCGTGTGGGCGGCACCGGACCGCTCGCCGGTTGACCGGCCCCTCGCAACGGTGTGGTATGGCCCAAAAGAAGGGCATCGAAGCTCTCGAGATCAGGAGGACGCCGATGACCGACAAGCTCAACGACCCTGTCGCCATGTGGCAGAAGATGATGGGCGAGATGGAGAAGGGGTTCAACTCCTTCGCCAACGAAGCCATGTCGTCGCCCGAATTCTCACAGGCGATGAACCGCGCGGGAGGAGTTGCTGCAGGTGCTCAGAAGCAGCTCGGTGAACTCATGGAGAAGTATCTCGTCGCAATGAACCTGGCGAGCCGGCAGCAGGTCATGGGCCTTGCGGAACGGCTCCAGTCCATCGAAGCCCAGATCGGCGAGATGAGGTCGATGCTGAGCCAGATGGCGGCAAATTCCGGA
Organism: Bradyrhizobium sp. 137; assembly: GCF_023074095.1. NCBI lineage: Bacteria > Pseudomonadati > Pseudomonadota > Alphaproteobacteria > Hyphomicrobiales > Nitrobacteraceae > Bradyrhizobium > Bradyrhizobium sp. 137. Next base: position 59,663 of record NZ_JADPKU010000128.1, on the reverse strand, counting down.
ATCTCGCAAGGCGGCGCCGGCGCCCCACGGCCGCCGCGGACGAAGCGCCCGCCCTCTGAAAACGGAGAGCGGACATGAACGCGGCGACGGGACTTGATTTCGCATCTATCCCGGAGCGCATCCAGACCGAGGTGCAGCGCGCAATCCAGCGCAGCATTAAGGGCGTCGAATATTTCTCGACCTCCGGCCCCACGCTCGGATCGACACCGAAGGACGTGCTGCATTCGCGCGGCACGATGAGCCTCTATCACTACCGGCCAATGTCGGACGAGATCTACCGCGTGCCGGTGCTGATCGTGATGGCCACCACCAACCGTGGCTACATTCTCGACCTCGTCCCTGGCCAGAGCTTCATCGAGTTCCTCTTGAGGCGCGGCTACGACGTCTACATGCTCGATTGGAGCGCGCCGCGGCCGGAGGAGAAGAGCCTGCGGATGGAGGACTATGTCCTCGACTTCATTCCGGATTGCGTCCGCCGTGTGCAAGCCGATTCCGGCGAGCAGGACGTTTCCGTCATCGGCTATTGCTTCGGCGGCGTGCTGTCGCTGCTCTACGGCTCGATCCACAAGGACGGGCCGATGAAGAATCTGATCTGCTTCACTACGCCGATCGACTTCCGCGAGATGAAGCTGTTGTCGAACTTCTCCGATCGCCGCTATTTCGACGTCGACCATCTTGTCGATAGCGTCGGCAACGTGCCGCCGGAGATGATCCTGTCCTCGTTCGAGATGTTGCGCCCGGCCTCGCGCACGGTGAGCCAGATCCAACTTTGGGAGAACATCTGGAACGACGAGTTCGTCAAGTCTTACCGCATGTTCGACCGTTGGGCGACCGACACGCTGCCGCTGGCGGGTGAATATTTCCGCACCATCACCAAGGATCTGATGTGGGACAACAAGCTGTTCAATGACAGCATGTCGGTCGGCGGGCGCGCGGCGAAGCTGGAGAACATCAAGGTGCCGATCCTGCATGCGGTCGCCGAGCATGACCACATCGTGCCTTATGACGCGGCAAAGCACCTGATCGCAAAGATCGGCTCCGAGGACAAGGAAGAAGTGATGTTGAAGGGCGGCCACGTCTCCCTCGTGGCCGGTGCCAATGCGGTGAAGCGGCTGTGGCCGAAACTGGACTCCTGGCTGGGAAAGAGATCGACATGAATGAGCAGCGTTCCTATCCGCGTCACCTCAAGACCGATGCCGGTGATATCGAAATCCGCCTGATGTCGCCTAGAGACGAAGCCGCGGTGCTGGCCTTCGGCCAAGGTCTTCCGTCCCATGATCTGTTGTTCCTGCCGCGCAATATCAGCCAGCCGAAGGTGCTCTCCGCCTGGGTCAAGGAGATCGAGCGCGGCGCGATCACGAGCCTGCTCGCGGTGAGGGACGGCAAGGTCGTCGGCTGCGGCACGCTGGTGCGCGATCCGCATTCCTGGTCGCCTCATGTCGGTGAGATCCGCATGGTGGTCTCGTCCGACGTACGCGGGCAGGGTGTCGGGAAGGCGCTCTCGCAGGAGACCTTTGCACTTGCGCTCGGAGCTGGCCTGGAAAAGCTCTCGGTGCAGATGACGGTCGACCAACAGGCGGCGATTGCCTTGTTCGAAAGCCTCGGCTTCAAGGCCGAGGCTCTGCTGCGCGATCATGTCCGGGACGTCGATGGCAAGACCCACGACATCGTCGTGCTCGGGCACAATATCGCGCAGGTTCAGGCCCAGATGGAGGCCTATGGATTGCCAGGCGCGGTCCAGCATTAAGACGAAGATCGGGCCGAAACGGACCTAATTCGTTCGGGACGGCCGCTGACAAGAGCTCGCGGTGCCCTTTTGGGAGGCTGTTCACGATTCCGTGATACCGCAGTGCAATAAGGTTATTGCATCGCACAATAGTCCATGCCATATATGTCGTGCCCCGGGCCATGCGGACGGGGTGAGCCATAGCTCAGAGCAATGAGGATGGAGAGAACCCCATGACCACCGAAACCAACACCGCCTTCGAGGGCTTCAAGGACGCTTTCAAGAACATCCAGAATCTGGAAGTTCCTGAGGCCGCCCGCGAGTTCGTCAAGAAGACTGCCAACACCGCCAAAGACCGTGCTGCCGAAGCTTTCGCCGGCTCCGAGCGGGTGACCGCCGCCGTCGAGAACGCGGTGACAGAATCCGTCGCCGAGGCCGGCAAGATCAGCCGCAACATTCAGCAGGCGATCTATGAGGACGCCGAGGCGTTCTTCTCGGGCATCGACAAGCTCGCGTCCGCCAAGTCGATCAGCGAGGCCGTCGAGATCCAGTCGAGCCTGCTCCGCGCCCGCGGTGAAGTGTTCGTCTCGCGAGCCAAGGCGACTGCCGACTATTTCGGCAAGCTCGCCGCCAACGGTGCGAAGTCCGCTCAGGACAATTTCGCCAAGGTCTACAACAAGACCGCGTGATACGGCGCCTTGAGACGAGAAACTGATTTTGAGGCCCGCTTCGGCGGGCCTTTGTTTTTTTGCGCCACCGTCACTGCGAGCCACCGGGCCCGCGCAAAGCGCGGCCCCATGACCGGCTCAGCGAACCAAATCCAGAGTCTTTCCACGGAAGCAGACTGGATTGCTTCGCTTGGCTCGCAATGACGAGTACTGTGATGCAGTGATGACTCCACCCGCCGCCTTCTCCTTCGACACCCCTGGTGACGCCAAACGTGCGGCCGAGCTGCGCCGCGTGAAAGCGCTCGCGACGTTGGTTCTGGCCGCGACGCTTGCGCTCTTCATCGTCGCGAAGATCCTGCTGAACGTGCATCCCGTGTTCGGCTTCGTCGCGGCCTTCGCGGAAGCCGCGACCATCGGCGGGCTCGCCGATTGGTATGCCGTGGTTGCGCTGTTCAAGCGGCCGCTCGGCCTGCCGATCCCGCATACCGCGATCATCCAGAGCAACCAGGCCCGCATCGCCGACAAGCTCGGCGAGTTCATCCAGGTGCATTTCCTCGAGGCGGGACCCGTCGAGGCCAAGCTGAAGGAAATCGATTTCGGCTCCTTCGTTGCCGACTGGCTGCGTGATCGCAAGCGCAGCGACGATCTTGCGCGCTTTGCGCTGCGTCTGCTGCCGGAGGCGTTCTCAGCGACGGAAAGCTCGGGCCTGATGACGTTCATCATCCGCCGCATGTCATCGCAGCTCCAGGCGATCGACCTTGCGCCGCTCGCGGCCGGCACGCTGCGCGGCTTCATAGCTGAGGGACGGCACCAGATTCTGTTCGACGATCTCCTGCGCGTGATGCACGAGACGCTAAATCAGAAGGAGACGATGGCGATGATCCGCGAGAAGGTGCGCGCGGAATTGCCGACCCTGCTCAGGCTCTACCGCGCCGACAAGTTTCTGGTGAACAAGATCGTCGCATCCGCCACCGCCTTCTTCAATGAAGTGCGCAGCGATCCCAAGCATCCGTTTCGCGGTGAATTCGACCGCATGGTGCTGACCTTCGTCGAGAGGCTCGGCACCGACCAGGCCTATATCGACCGTATCGCCGGGCTGAAGCGCGATCTGCTGGCGCGCCCCGAGCTTGCCCAACTCGCCCGCACCGTTTGGGCCAACACGCGCTCCTTCATCGAGCGCAGCGCCAGCGGCGAGACGCAGGTGCTCCAGCATCATCTCGCCGGCATGTTCGTTGCCGCAGGCGAAGCGCTCGCGGGCGATGCCGAGTTGCGCGGCGAGATCAACAAGGGCCTGGTGACCGTGCTGCGCAGCTTCGTCGCCGATCAGAAGGGCGGCGTCTCGACTTTCATCTCCGACCAAGTCAAGGCGTGGAATATGACGCAGTTGATTTCTCTGATCGAAATCAATATCGGGCGCGACTTGCAATACATCCGCTTCAACGGCTCGCTGATCGGCGGTCTCGCCGGACTTGTGCTCTACTCCGTCGAATTCCTGGTCCGATTGTTGTGACTTTTGCGTCACGGCCGTTAGCATTAACGCCTGAGCCTATTGTCGCCTTGCGCCTCTCCCGCTTGAATGTCGGGAACCGGCCCCCCTAGCTGATTCATGTTGCGCTGCGGAACGTTCAAGAGGCCGGCGTGTTGGAATCCATGCCCATTTTCCGGCAACGCGGCCGGGCTTTTCAGGAATTCTTCCCAGGGGAACATTGATGACCGCAACTGCCCAGACGCTGCGTCCGCCGTCCCGCTCTCTGATGTTGCTGGAGGGGCGCGCGATCCACGAGTTCGGCGCCTTCCTTGGCGCGCTGCCGCTCTTGAGCCTCGCGCCGCACGGCGATGGGCATCCGGTGCTGGTGCTGCCAGGCCTCGTCGCCTCCGATTCCTCCACGCGCGCGCTGCGCGCGTTTCTGATCAGCAAGGGCTATGCGGTGAGCGGCTGGGGCCAGGGTCGCAACTACGGCCTGCGTCCCGGCGTCCAGCAAGCGATGGTCGATCTGGTCCAGGAACTCAGCGACGCGCATGGCCGCAAGATCAGCCTGATCGGCTGGAGCCTCGGCGGCCTCTATGCACGCCAGCTCGCCAAGATGATGCCGGAGCGCGTGCGCCAGGTGATCACGCTCGGCAGCCCCTTTGCCGGCAATCCGCGTTCGACCAACGCCTGGCGCGTCTATGAATGGGCGAGCGGGCGCAAGGCCGACGAGGTCGATCCGCACTTCGGCGGCGAGCTCGCCGTCCCGCCGCCGGTGCCGACCACCGCCATCTTCAGCCGCACCGATGGTGTCTGCGCCTGGCAGGGCTGCATGGAGAAATCGGGAGCGCAGACCGAGAGCATCGAGGTCGAAAGCAGCCATTGCGGCATGGGACACCATCCCGCCGTGGTCTACGCGGTCGCCGATCGCCTCGCACAGACGGAAGGCCAGTGGCAGCCGTTCGACCGCAGCGGCTGGCGCAGCCTGGCCTATCCCGATCCGCATCGGTGATGCTTCGCCTCTGGCCGTAAGAACGAAACGGGAGAGGAGCAACGGCGTGGTTCCCTCCATTGTCGCGCCCGCTCCAAACGCGCTATGCCTTCCGCATGGCACATCCGTTGTCCCGCATCATCGACCAGCTCAAGCGCGAGCCGTCGCGCACGGGCTCCATCGTCATCACCGTATTCGGTGATGCCATCGTACCGCGCGGCGGTGTGGTGTGGCTCGGTACGCTGTTGGAATTCTTCGAAAGCCTCGACATCGACAGCGGCGTGGTGCGTACCGCGATGTCGCGCCTTGCAGCCGATGGCTGGCTGACGCGCGAAAAGGTTGGCCGCAACAGCTTCTATCGGCTGGCCGAAAAGGGACGCCAGACCTTCGAGGCCGCGACGCGCCACATCTACGATCCGCCGCCGTCCGACTGGACCGGGCGTTTCGAGCTGCTGCTGATCGGCAATGGCGAGGACCGCGACGCCTCGCGCGAGGCACTCCGCAATGCCGGTTTCGGCACTCCGCTGCCGGGCGTATGGGTTGCGCCATCGGGCGTACCGGTGCCCGACGAGGCGGTTGGCGCGATCCGTCTTGAAGTCTCGGCGGAGGATGACAGCGGCCGTCGCCTGCTCAGCGCGAGCTGGCCGCTGGACCGTACCGCGGACGCCTATGTGAAATTCATGAAGACGTTCGAGCCGCTCCGTGCCGCGATCGCGCGCGGCACGGATTTGTCCGAGACCGACGCCTTCACCGCGCGCATCCTCCTGATCCACTATTACCGCCGCGTCGTGCTGCGCGACCCGCTGTTGCCCGAAAGCCTGCTGCCGGCGGATTGGCCGGGCAGGGCAGCGCGTGCGCTTTGTGGCGAGATTTATCGCGCACTGCTGGCTCCGTCGGAACAGTGGCTCGACAGGCATGGAACCAACGAGAGGGGACCCTTGCCGGCGGCGCGGAAGCTTCTGGAACGGAGGTTCGGGGTCTGATATATGTTACAGAAATATCTTGCATGAACTAAATTTTGTTATACATTTCCTCCCAACAAATCGGGAGGATGCGCATGTACACCCAGGCGCTGAACACGGCCGAGACCGACGATCGCGGTCTTGAGGACGCAGCCAGGGCTGCACAATTCCAGGCCCGCATTGATGCCGAGGAGCGCATCGAGCCGAACGACTGGATGCCGGCGGCCTATCGCAAGACGCTCACCCGCCAGATCTCCCAACACGCCCATTCCGAGATCGTCGGCATGCTGCCGGAGGGCAATTGGATCACGCGCGCCCCGACGCTGCGCCGCAAGGCCGCGCTGCTCGCCAAGGTGCAGGACGAATGCGGCCACGGGCTCTATCTCTATGCCGCCGCCGAGACGTTAGGGACCTCGCGCGAAGAGCTGGTCGATGCCATGCTCGCCGGCAAGGCCAAATATTCCTCGATCTTCAATTATCCGACGCTGACCTGGGCCGACATCGGCACCATCGGCTGGCTGGTCGACGGCGCCGCGATCATGAACCAGATCCCGCTGTGCCGCTGCTCCTATGGCCCCTATGCGCGCGCGATGATCCGCGTCTGCAAGGAGGAGTCCTTTCACCAGCGCCAAGGCTACGAGATCATGTTGACGCTGTGCCGCGGCTCGGAGGAGCAGAAGGCGATGGCGCAGGATGCGTTGAACCGCTGGTGGTGGCCGGTGCTGATGATGTTCGGCCCGCCCGATGCCGCGAGCCAGCACAGCGACACCTCGACGAAGTGGAAGATCAAGCGCTTCTCCAATGACGAGCTGCGCCAGAAATTCGTCGATGCCACCGTGCCTCAGGCGCAATATCTCGGCCTCACCATTCCCGATCCCGCCATGACCCAGGATGCCGACGGGCACTGGCGCTACAGCGAGATCGACTGGACCGAATTCAAGCAGGTGCTCGCCGGCAACGGCCCCTGCAATCGCGATCGGCTCGCCGCGCGCCGCAAGGCGCACGAGGAGGGCGCCTGGGTGCGCGAGGCGGCGGCTAGCTATGCCGCCAAGCGCGCGCAGCGTCAGATCGCACAAGCCGCGGAATAGGAGATCACGATGGCCACGCCGAACACGCCGCTGTGGGAAGTGTTCATTCGCAGCCGCAACGGGCTCGCGCACAAGCATGTCGGCTCGCTGCATGCGAGCGACGCGACGATGGCGCTGCAGGCCGCTCGCGACATCTACACCCGCCGCGGCGAGGGCCTGTCGATCTGGGTCGTGCCGTCCACTGCGATCACCGCGAGCGATCCCGCCGACAAGGGCATGATGTTCGAGCCGGCGGAGTCGAAGATCTATCGGCACCCGACCTTTTATGAGGTGCCCGAAGAAGTGGGACATATGTGATGCCGGTCGCCAATATTCAGGTCTCTGAAACGCCGCTGGTGCTCTACGCGCTGCGCCGGGCCGACGATGCGCTAATTCTCGGCCACCGGTTGTCGGAATGGTGCGGGCATGCGCCGATGCTGGAAGAGGACATGGCGCTGTCCAACATCGCGCTCGATCTTATCGGGCAGGCGCGGGAGCTCTATGGCTATGCTGCCAGGATCGAGGGCGAGGACAACGACGAGGACAAGTTCGCTTATCTGCGCGACGTCAGGCAGTACCGCAATCTGCTGCTGGTCGAGCAGCCGAACGGAGACTTCGCTCAGACGCTGGTTCGGCAGTTCTTCTATTCCGCCTTCGCCGATTTCTATTGGCGCGCGATGATGACCTCGCGCGATACGACGCTTGCCGCCATTGCAGCCAAGTCGGAGAAAGAGAGCGCCTATCATCTGCGCCATGCCTCGGAGTGGATCATCCGGCTCGGTGACGGCACGGACGAAAGCCACGCCCGCGCGCAGGCCGCGATCGATCATCTCTGGGCCTTCACCGGTGAGATGTTTGCCGTCGACGAGGGCGAACGCGCCCTGATCGATGCCGACATTGCGGTTGATCCGGCGAGCTTGCGCGGTCGCTGGTTGACGACGTTGTCGGATATCGTCAGCGAGGCGACACTTGAGCTGCCGCAGAACGGCTGGATGCAGCAGGGTGGCCGTTCTGGCCGGCACAGCGAGCATCTCGGCCATCTCCTGTCCGAGCTGCAATCGATGCAGCGCACTTTTCCGGGGCTGACATGGTGACGGCGCTGGATCGCGACACTGACCTGCGCCGGCGCGCCTGGGATGCTGCGGCGAGCGTGGTCGATCCCGAGATTCCGGTGCTGACTATCGGCGATCTCGGCGTGCTCCGTGACGTCGTTCTGGACGGCGATCGCGTCGAGGTCGCGATCACGCCGACCTATTCGGGCTGCCCTGCCATGAACATGATCGCACTCGAAGTCGAGCTCGCGCTGGAACGCGCCGGCTTCCGTCGTCCGAACGTGCGTACGGTGCTGTCGCCGGCCTGGACCACGGATTGGATGAGCGGGGAGGGGCGCGCCAAGCTGCGCGCCTACGGCATCGCGCCGCCGCAGGCCTCAAGCTCGCGCCGCGCGCTATTCGGCGGACAGACCGTCGCGTGTCCGCAATGCGGTTCTGATAAGACCGAACTCTTGTCCGAATTCGGCTCGACCTCCTGCAAGGCGCTCTGGCGCTGCAAGGCCTGCCGCGAACCCTTCGACTATTTCAAGTGTCATTGAGCTGAACGAATGCCAACCCCATCGTCATTGCGAGGAGCTCTTGCGACGAAGCAATCCAGACTGCTTCCGCGGAGAGACTCTGGATTGCTTCGCTTCGCTTGCAATGACGTCGGAGAGACCGAACGAGGGGGCACGTAATGTCAGCAGCCGCACCGCGCTTCCATCGCCTGGCCGTCAACGACGTCCGTCGCGAGGCCTCGGACGCCATCTCGCTGACCTTCGCCATTCCCGGCGAACTCGCTAGCGATTACGCCTTCACGCCCGGCCAGTACCTGACGCTCCGCACGACGCTCGATGGCGAAGAGGTGCGCCGTTCCTATTCCATCTGTTCCGGCCCCCACGACGGCGAGATCCGCATTGCCGTGAAGAAGATCGACGGCGGCGCGTTTTCGAGCTGGGCGGCGGACGAGCTGAAATGCGGCGACGAACTCGACGTGATGACACCGACCGGACGCTTCGGCCTGGTCCCATCGGCGGAGAGCGGGCGCATCCATGTCGGCTTTGCCGCGGGCTCCGGCATCACGCCCATCCTCTCGATCGTGAAGGGCATACTCGCGCGTGAACCGCAGAGCCGCTTCTTCCTGTTCTACGGCAACCGCTCTACCGACAACATCATGTTTCTGGAAGCGCTGGAGGAGCTGAAGGATCGCTTCATCGACCGTCTTTCGATCTTCCACGTCATCTCCGGTGAGGAACAGGACATCGCGATCCTGCATGGCCGGCTCGACGGCGACAAGGTGAGGGTGCTCTTGCGTTCGCTGGTGCCGGCGGAAAGCGTCGACCATGTCTTCATCTGCGGTCCATCAGGCATGAGCGAGGACATCGAGGCGACCTGCCGCGATCTTGGGGTCGCGGAAGAGCGTATCCATGTGGAGCGCTTCGTCTCCGAATTCGGCGGCAAGCCGCGGCCGAAGAAGGCCGTTGCCCCCGACGCGCCACCGAAGGCGGTCGCGTCCCTCATCATCGACGGCAAACGCCGCGATGTGCCTGTTGCCGAGGACGAGGTGATCCTCGATGCCGCGCTCCGCGCCGGCGTCGATCTGCCCTTCGCCTGCAAGGGCGGCATGTGCTCGACCTGCCGCGCCAAGCTGGTCGAGGGCGAGGCGCCGATGGACATCAACTACTCGCTGGAACCCTGGGAGCTGAAGGCCGGCTTTATCCTGACCTGTCAGGCGAAGCCGTCGTCGGAGCGCGTCGTGGTCGATTACGACCATGTTTGACAGTTTTGGCCGAGCAGCAGAGCATGATGGATAAACACTTGCCCGGGAGAAGCGCGTGAACATCAAAGCTGCCCTGTCGTCCGAGGATATCGCCCGCGCCTGTGCTGACGCGATGTGGGCGGAGGACGATGCCTCCAAGGGGCTCGGCATGGAGATCGTCGACATCGGCCCGGGCTTCGCGACGGTGACGATGGTGGTGCGGCCGGACATGGTCAACGGCCAGCGCATCGCCCATGGCGGTTTCATCTTCACGCTCGCCGATTCTGCCTTCGCATTTGCCTGCAACTCGCACAATGAGCGCGTCGTCGCGGCGCAGGGCCAGATCACTTTCATCAGGCCGGGCAAGCTCGGCGATTGCCTGGTTGCGAAGGCTAGAGAGATCACCCGTGGCGGCCGCTCCGGCATCTACGACGTGCGTGTCACTGTCGGCGACACCGTCATCGCGGAGTTCCGCGGGCATTCGCGTGTCATTCCCGGCGCGTGGCTGCCGGCGCAGGATCAATAAGAAAGCAAAGAAAAGAACAACGAAGATGAGGGGAAACGAGGATGGCTCTGACGAGGCTCAAGGAAGGTGGCAACACTTATAGCGCGGAGATGGACGCGCAGGAGCGCGCCTCGCGTGACGAGATCATGGCACTGCAGAAGCAGCGGCTGGCCTGGTCGCTGAAGCACGCCCATGACAACGTCGCGCATTACCGCAACGCCTTCGACAAGGCCGGCGTGCATCCGTCCGACTTTCGCGAGCTTGCGGATCTCGCAAAATTCCCCTTCACCGTGAAGACCGATCTCCGCGACAATTATCCTTTTAACATGTTCGCCGTGCCGCGCGAAAAGCTGGTGCGGGTGCATGCCTCCTCAGGCACCACGGGCAAGCCGATCGTAGTCGGCTATACCCAACGCGACATAGACACCTGGTCGGACGTGATGGCGCGCTCGATCCGCGCCGCCGGTGGCCGGACTGGCATGATCATCCACAATGGCTATGGTTATGGTCTTTTCACCGGCGGACTCGGCGTCCACTACGGCGCCGAGAAGCTCGGCTGCACCGTGGTGCCGATCTCCGGCGGCATGACTGAACGGCAGGTGCAGCTCATCAACGATTTCCGGCCCGACATCATCACGGTGACGCCGAGCTACATGCTGGCGATCCTCGACGAGTTCAAGCGGCAGAAGCTCGATCCGCGCCAGTGCTCGCTCAAGATCGGCATCTTCGGCGCCGAGCCTTGGACCAACGCCATGCGCGGCGAGATCGAGGACGCCTTCGACATGGATGCGACCGACATCTATGGTCTCTCCGAGGTGATCGGTCCCGGAGTCGCGCAGGAATGCATCGAGACGAAGGATGGGCTCCATATCTGGGAGGACCATTTCTATCCCGAGGTGATCGACCCCAAGACCGGCGCGGTGCTGCCCGACGGCGAGAAGGGCGAGCTGGTCTTCACCTCCCTCACCAAGGAAGCGTTCCCGGTGATCCGCTATCGCACCCGCGACCTGACGCGGCTATTGCCGGGTACGGCGCGGCCGGGCATGCGGCGCATGGAGAAAGTGACGGGGCGCTCGGATGACATGATCATCCTGCGCGGGGTCAATCTGTTCCCGACCCAGATCGAGGAGGTGCTGCTCGCCACCGACTGGTGCGGCGGCCACTTCATCCTGGAACTCACCCGCGAAGGCCGCATGGACGAGCTCACCATCATCGCCGAAGCGCGTCCCGAAAGCTGGGACGGTCGCGGGCTTGTCGATCACGCCGACAGGGTATCGACCCAAATCAAGAATACGATCGGGATCAGCTCCAAGGTTCAGGTGGTCGCACCGGCCACGCTGGAGCGCTCGCTCGGCAAGGCCAAGCGGCTCTACGACAAGCGGCCGAAGGATTGACTTGATCGTCTCCAAAGGCGACAAGCCCCGCAAGAAATCACGGGTCTTTCGATGTCGCCAGCCGATGCCAAAACCGTTGAAGCGCGCTGCGTCCGCCTCAATGCCAAGGCCGAGAACGCCGCGGCGCTTGCGCCGGTGGTCGAGCCTCAGACGCTCACGCGTGGTCTGAACGATCTCCTGATCGAGGTGAAGGCTGCCGCAGTCAATCCCTCGGATGTGAAGGCCGCAACGGGCCTGATGCCTTATGCCGTCTTCCCGCGGACGCCCGGCCGTGACTACGCTGGTGTGGTGATCGATGGGCCGGCCGGCACGATCGGCCGTGAGGTGTTCGGCTCGTCCGGCGATCTCGGCATCCGCCGCGACGGCACCCACGCAACCCATCTCGTCGTCGAAGCCGATGCCGTGGTGGAGAAGCCGAAGACGTTGTCCTGGGAGGAAGCCGCCGGCATCGGCGTGCCCTTCGTCACGGCCATGGAAGGCTTTCGCCGCGCCGGCGTGCCGAAGAGCGGCGAGACCGTGTTGGTGTTCGGCGTCAATGGCAAGGTCGGCCAGGCTGCTGTGCAGATCGCGACCTGGCAGGGCGCACGCGTGATCGGCGTGGTGCGCAAGGCAGAAGCCTATGAAGGCCACACCAACGCGCTGGTCGAGGTGATCGATGCCTCCATGAGCGATGTCGCCACGCGCGTGCGCGATTTGACCGGCGGCAAAGGCACAGACGTCGTCTTCAACACGGTCGGCGATCCCTATTTCCAGGCGGCGCACAAGTCGCTTGCCTTGCGCGGCCGCCAGATCCTGATCGCCGCGATCGACCGCATCGTGCAATTCAACATTCTCGAATTCTACCGGGGGCAGCATACATATGTGGGCATCGACACGCTTGGCCTGTCGTCGTCGGCGACCGGCGCGGTGCTGCGCGATCTCGGCGCGGGCTTTGCGAGTGGCCACCTAAAGCCGTTCCCGATCAAGGCGAATGCCGTCTACCCGCTGGAGCGCGCCAAGGACGCTTATGTCGCGGTTGCGGGTTCGTCTCGCGACAGGGTAATCCTGCGGCCATGAAAACGCGTCATTGCGAGCGTAGCGAAGCAATCCAGGGTCTTTCAAGGGCGGCAGTCTGGATTGCTTCGCTGCGCTCGCAATGACGGCGAATGGCGAGAGACCTGAGAACTACCGATGGAACCTGCACAACTCGTCATCCTCGCCGGTCTCGTCATCGGCCTGATCTATGGCGCTGTCGGTCTGCTCAGCGGCTTCTGTCTGATGAGCAGCATGCGCGGTTTTCTGGCGGGGGGCGACGGGCGGCTGGTGCGCACTTATGCGCTGGCGATTGCGGTTGCGATCGCCGCCAGCCAGTTGCTGGCGGGCAGCGGCACGGTCGATCTCGGCAAGTCGATCTATCTGCAACAAACCTTCTCTGCGCCGTCGCTGTTCCTCGGCGGCTTGCTGTTTGGCTACGGCATGGTGCTGTCAAATGGCTGTGGCTCGCGCGCGCTGGTGCTGCTCGGCCGCGGCAATCTGCGCTCCTTCGTCGTCGTGATCGTGCTTGCGATTGCCGCGCAGATGACGCTCAAGGGCCTGATTGCGCCGGCCCGCATTGCGCTGGTTCAGGCGTCGCAAGCTACCGTCAACGCGAATTCGCTGCCGTCGCTGCTGGCCGCGCTTGGTGCCGCTGAACCGGTTTCGCGCGCGCTCGCTGCTGCCGCTGTCGTCGTCGCGCTGATCCTGTTTGCCTTCGCGCAGCCGGCGTTCCGGCGCTCGCCGGGCCAGATCGCGGCCGGCGTCATCGTTGGACTTCTCGTTGCCAGTGGCTGGTTCGCCACCGGCTCTCTCGGCGCCGACGATTTCAATCCGGTGCCGGTGACTTCGCTCACCTTCATCGCGCCGATCGCCGATAGCCTGCAATACGCCATGCTCTCGACCGGCCTGACACTCAATTTCGGAATCGCGACCGTCGCCGGCGTCTTCGCCGGTAGCCTGGTCACGGCGCTCGCGACGGGTCGTTTTCATGTCGAAGGCTATTCCTCGCCCCGCCACATGCTGCGTTCAGCCGGCGGCGCCGCGCTGATGGGAATCGGCGGCGTGATGGCGTTCGGTTGCTCGATCGGGCAGGGGCTCACCGGAATGTCCACACTGGCGCTGGGCTCGTTCGTCGCTGTTGCCGGCATCCTGCTCGGCACGGCGGCGGGACTGCGCGGTGCACTGCGCGTTCAGCCTCTCAAGACGGCAGCCGGGGCCGGCTCACCGGCCCCTTGAGCTACTCCACGGCTTTCGTCACGATGCGGATCTCCGAGGTCAGCGTCCGGTGCACCGGGCACTTGTCGGCGATCTCCATCAACCTCTTGCGCTGCTCGGCATCGAGCGCGCCCTCCATTGCAATGCCGCGCTCGATCTGATCGAGCATCCCCTCGCGCGTTTCGCACTCCGCACAGTCCTTGGCATAGATCTTGGAGTGCTTCAGTGTGACCGTGACACGGTCGAGCGGCAGTGACTTGCGCTCGGCATAAAGACGCATGGTCATGGAGGTGCAGGCGCCGAGGCCGGCGAGCAGGAAATCGTAAGGGCCGGGGCCGGCATCCTCGCCGCCGGCGGCCACCGGCTCATCCGCTGTCAGGCGGTGCGGACCGACGGCGATGATCTGGTGGAACTTGCTCTTGCGGGTCTCCTGGACCACGACCTGGCGCGGCGTCTCCGGGAGATCCATCGCCTTCGCGGACTTTGCGGTGTCGACATAGCGGCTGGCCCAGGCCGCGATCACGTCGGCCGCGTAGAGGGCATCGCCGGGCTTCGCCAGAAGATGATCGGCGTGGTCGAGGGAGATGAAGCTCTTGGGGTGCTTGGCCGCGACGAAGATCTTGGTCGCATTGTCGATGCCGACGGTATCGTCGACCGGGGAGTGCATCACAAGCAGGGCTTTGTGCAGACCGGTGACGTCCTTCATCAGCTCATGCTCGACGATATCGTCGAGGAATTCACGCTTGATCCGGAATGTACGGCCGGCCAGCGAAACGTCGACTTCGCCTTGCGCGCGGATGTTGTCGATGTGGTCCTTGAAGAGACCGGTGACGTGGGCGGGATCGGACGGCGCCGCGATGGTCACAACCGCAGTGGCTTCGGGGATCTGTCCTGCTGCCGCGAGGATCGCGGCACCGCCGAGGCTGTGCCCGATCAAGACGGACGGCGCTCTGCGCGTCGCGCGCAGGTGATCGGCGGCGCGCACGAGATCGGCGACATTGGAGGAGAACGTGGAATTGGCGAAATCGCCCTCGCTGGAGCCGAGCCCGGTGAAGTCGAAGCGCAGCACAGCAATGCCCTTGGCCGCGAGCGCGACCGCGATGCGCTTGGCCGCCAGCGTATCCTTGCCGCAGGTGAAGCAATGCGCGAACAGCGCGAAAGCCGTGGGCTCGCCGTCGGGCAGTTCCAGCGCGGCCGAAAGCTGATGGCCGCCTTCACCCCTGAATTGAAAGCGCTCCGTCGGCATTGGACTTCCCCGTCCTTTGTTCAACCTAATCGCCTGAATAGCGCTGCTCGGTCCACGGATCGCCGCGGTTATGATAGCCGCGGACTTCCCAGAAGCCCGGCGCGTCCTTGTTCAAAAATTCGATGGCCTGGAGCCATTTGGCGCTCTTCCAGAAATACAGATGCGGCACGACCAGCCGCACCGGGCCGCCGTGCTCGGCCGATAGCGGCTGGCCGGACCAGCTATGGGCGAGCAGCGCATCCTCGGCGGCAAAGTCTTCCAGCGCGAGATTGGTTGTGTAACCATCATAGGAATGCAGCACGACGAAGCGCGCATCCTCGCGCGGCTGGCAGGCCGCGAGCAGCTCACGCGTCGCGAGTCCTTCCCACTCATTGTCATAGCGCGACCAGGTCGTCACGCAATGGATGTCGGAGGTGAACCGCGCCTGCTTCTGCGCGATAAACTCGTCGAAGGTCCAGAACACGGGATTTTCGATCGCGCCATAGACGTCGAGCCGCCAGCGCTCGCGCGATACCGGCGGCACGACCCCGAGATCGAGCACAGGCCAATCCTTGGTGAGATGCTGGCCGGGCGGTAGCCTTTGGTCTTCAGGCCGCGTGATCTTGCCGGTGAGGAAGCGGCCCTCGCGCGCCCATTTCTCCTTGGTGCGCGTCAGCTTGCTGTCGGATGGCGTCTCGTCGGTCATGGCCTACTCGTGCCGATGCATTGCAGAGGCGTGCTTGGTGTCGCGCATGGTGGAGTAGATGATCAGCGACAAGCAGATGATGCCGGCAAGATAGAAATAGAACCACTCCTCGTGCCCGATGCTCTTGAAGTAGAGCGCGATCGCCGGCGCGGTGCCGCCGAAGATCGAGACCGTGATGGCGTAGGGCAGGCCGACGCCGAGCGCGCGGACATTGGTCGGGAACAACTCGGCCTTCACCACCGCATTGATCGAGGTGTAGCCGGCGACGAACAGCCAGGCGGCGCAGATCAGGATGAACGCGACGAAGGGTGACTTTGTCTCCTTCAGCGTCATCAGCAGCGGCACGGTCGCGAGCGTGCCCGCGGCACCGAAGAAGATCAAGAGCGGCTTGCGCCCGATCCTGTCTGAGATGGCGCCGTAGATGGGCTGGAGGATGGTCGCGAAAATCAACGTGCCGAAGATCACGAAAGTGGTCTGGTCCTCGGTCAGCCCGACCGAAAGCTTGACGAAGGTTTGCATGTAGGTGGTGAAGGTGTAAAACGCCGCAGTGCCGCCGGCGGTGAGGCCGACGACCAATAGCAGTTCGCGCGGATAGCGCAGCAGATTGGTGATCGAGCCGGTCGGCTTCACCACCTTCTTGGCTTCCTCGAACGCTTCGGTCTCGTGCAGGCCGCGCCGCATCACCGCGGCGAAGATCGCGAGAGCCGCGCCGATCGCGAAGGGGATACGCCAACCCCAGTCCTTCAGCTCCTCCGGCGTGAGGAAGACCTTCTGCAGAAGCAGCAGCACGATGATCGCGGTGAGCTGACCACCGATCAGCGTCACGTACTGGAAGCTGGAATAGAAGCCGCGGTGCTTGGGGTCGGCGACTTCGCTGAGGTAAGTGGCGCTCGCGCCATATTCGCCCCCGAGGCTCAGGCCCTCGATCACACGGGCGAGCGCCAGGATCACCGGTGCGGCGAAGCCGATCGTGGCATAGGTCGGCGTCAGCGCGATGATCAGCGAGCCGAAGCACATGAAGACGACAGACAGGGTCAGGGAGATGCGGCGGCCGAAATGGTCGGCGAGATAGCCGAAGAACCAGCCGCCCAGGGGCCGCATCAGGAAGGTCGCCGCGAATACAACGGCGACGTTCAATTGCTGCACGACGGGGTCGTTACCAGGGAAGAACGCGGGAGCGAAGTAGAGCGCGAACGCCGTATAGGCGTAGAAATCGTACCATTCGACGAGATTGCCGATCGAGCCGATGAAGATCGCCTTGATCCGCCGTTCAGCGTCGGCGACGTCAAAATGCCCAGAGGCCGGTTTGGTTGCTTGCTCTGTCACGTCCGGCCTCCCGTACTCTGTTGGAGAGGCCTACATCGCCTTTCCGAGCAGAAATGGCAACTGGCGGGGGCCTCTCACCGTGCCCTGCGACCAGGTCACGGTGCCTGCCGGGTCGAGCGCGAAGTCTGGAATGCGTCTCAGCCATTCCTCCAGCGCAACCTGCATTTCCATGCGCGCAAGGTTGGAACCGACGCAGCGATGGATGCCAAGCCCGAAGGCGGCGTGGCGGTTTTCGCGGCGGTCGATCACGACTTTGTCAGCGTCCGGAAACATCTTGGGGTCGCGGTTCGCCGCCGGGAAGGACAAGAGCACCATGTTGCCCGCCTTGACCGGGCAGCCCGAAATTGTGGTGTCCTGGACCACCTCGCGCGCCATTGTCACCGGCGAATAGGCGCGCAGCAGCTCTTCCACCGCGATCGGGATCAGCCCGGGCTCGGCGATCAGCCGCTCGCGATCGGCCGGCGTTTTCGCAAGATGCCACAGCGAGGAGCCAATCGCGCTCCAAGTGGTGTCGATGCCGGCGATCAGCAGCAGGCGCAGCGAGCCCACCACGTGGGAGTCCTCGAGCGGATTGCCGTCCTTGTCCCTGGCATTCATCAGATAGGAGATCAGGTCATCGGTCGGCTTCGTCTTGCGCGCCTCGATGTGTCCGCTGAAATAGGCGCTCATCTCCTCGACGGCCTGGAGCAGCTTGGTCTCGTCCTTGATGCCGAGCTCGAGGATCATGTGGATCCAGTTGATGAAGAGGTCGCTGTCGCTCTCGGGAATGCCGAGCATATGCGCGATCGCGCGCACCGGAATGTGCTTCGTGTAGCGCGCCGCAGCGTCCACGCTCTTTTCGGCGATGAAGTCGTCGATCAGTTCGTTGCAGATAGCGCGGACCCGCGGTTCGAGCTTCTTCATCGCATCCGGCGTGAACGGCGGCAGCAGCAATTGCTTGGCCGGCTTGTGCACGGGCGGGTCGGAGGTGATCGGCGGGGCGGCGTTCTTGCTGGTGATCTCCGGCCGCACGTCGCGGACGATGATCCGGCGCGAGGAGAAATGCGTGGTGTCGTTGGCGATCTCGCGCACCGCCTCATAGGTCGTCGGCAGATAGCAGCCGAGGAAGCGTTTTGTGTGCACCACCGGACTCGCGGCGCGCAACTGGTCCCAGATCGGGAAGGGATCTTCCGTCCATTGCGGATCGGTGTGGTCGAAATCATGAAACCAGTCGGTGACGGGTGGATGGGCGGCAGGCAGGCTGGCGTCGGACATCTCTAATCCCTCGGGTTCGTGGTCGCTGAAGACAGGCGAGCGGGCGGAGAGCGCGCTACTCCTCGATCACGTCGATTGCGATTTCCGGGCAGTTGG
This sequence comes from Bradyrhizobium sp. 137, assembly GCF_023074095.1. Classification (NCBI taxonomy): domain Bacteria; kingdom Pseudomonadati; phylum Pseudomonadota; class Alphaproteobacteria; order Hyphomicrobiales; family Nitrobacteraceae; genus Bradyrhizobium; species Bradyrhizobium sp. 137. The sequence continues at coordinate 41,256 of NZ_JADPKU010000128.1, read as the reverse complement.
ATTTGGCAAGCCAGGCTTTGTCTTCCTGACCCGCCGGGACCGTGCCGTCGCCGGTTTCATGGGCGTTGCCGAATTCGTCGAGCTCGAATAGCTCCGGCGCGAGCGCCTTGCAGCGGGCGTGGCCCTGGCACTTGTCGGGATCGACGTGAACCTTCAGTCGCTCTGTCATCGCGGCTTCCTCGGTCGTTTGCGCGCGAGGCCCGAAGGCGGCGCGTTTCCTCATCTGAGCTCTTCTTAAGTTATATCCTATTACATTCGCGGCAGGCTTCCCCTGTCAAGCGCAAACTTATAGGCTTTGCTCGATATGCGCTCACAACCCATCCGCAAGCCCGAGAAGACCTACCACCATGGCGATCTTCGCGATGCCTTGATCAAGGCCGCTCTGCGCGAAGCGGAACGCGGCGGCGCCGAGGCGATCAGCATCAAGGCGCTGGCCAAGCAGCTCGGCGTCTCGCAGCCGGCGCCGTACCGGCATTTTGCCGACCGCGAGGCCTTGCTCGCGGCGGTGACGGCGGAGGCGTTCCGGCAGCTCAGTGCAATTTTGCGCGAGGCGATGGCAAGCCCGTCGAAGCAATCGAAGCTGTCGCGGCTCGCGCTGGCCACGCTCGACTTCGGCCTCCGTCGCAACGGTGTCTACCGCCTGATGTTCGCCTCGCGCACTGTGTCATGCGCCGCCAAGGGCAGCGAGCTGCACGAGGCGACGCGCGAAACCTTTGCGCTCGTGATCGAGGCCTTGGAGGCTCCGGCGGTCGGTTACTTGCGCGAGCGGCAAGCGCTCAAGATCTGGGCGGCACTGCACGGCGTCGTGATGCTTGCTGAGCAGGGCTTGTTCACCGGCGAGGCGGCGCATGCCACGCGTGAGGAATTGGTCGAGGACTTCGTGAGCGAAACCAAGGCCGCCCTGGCCGTCGCGATCAAGGATGCCCGGCGAAAAAAGAACGGCGCTTAGGCTCCCGCTTTCAGCAGCCTCATCAGCTTGTCGACCGCGCTCTCCGGTGTAGTTACGACAGGGCGGCCGGTGGCCTCGGCGACCAGCGGCGCCGTCGCGGCGATGCTGAACTGCGCGAGCGCAATGACGTCGCAATCGCGCAAGTCGCGCGATGCGTCTGCAATCAGCCGATCGTGCGTGGCGCGATCGCCGCGGTCGAGTGCCGCCAGCGCCCCTTCGGCGAGTTTCGGTACGACCTCGACGGCGGCCGGAAATTCCTCGGGCATCGAGGCCAGGGTCGGCGGGAAAGTCGAGAGCAGGCCGATGCGCTGACCCAAGGTCACGGCACGTTCGATCATGGCCTCGTTCGGCCTCAGCACCGGCATCGGTGCATGCGCGCGCGCGACCGCTTCGATGCAGGGACCGAAGGCCGAACAGGTGAACAAAATCCCATTCGCCCCCGTTGCCGCCGCGTAGTCGCCCAGTGCCAGGAAGCGCTCGGTCATGGTATCGCTGAGCACGCCGTCGCGCGCCAGATCGGCCGACAGGCTGTCGTCGAGCAGGTTCATCAGCCGTACCTCGGGCCAAGCCTTCGCGAACGCCGTCTCGATCGGGGCGATGGAATGCTTAAGGGCGTGGATGAGGGCGATCCGCATATCTTCGCTGCTTCTCCCTCTCCCCGTTCTTTAGGGGGAGAGGGCTGGGGTGAGGGGCTCTATCAGCGCATATGGCGACAGTCGGAGGGTGGAGAGTCCTTCCTCAGCCGGATTGCTGCGTAATCCGACCAAGCGGGGAGAGGTGAACTCCTTACTTGAACGGAATGGCGTACATCAAGCCGCCTTTACTCCAGAGCCCATTGAGGCCACGATCGAGCTTGAGCGGGCTGGCCTTGCCGACATTGCGCTCGTAGATCTCGCCATAATTGCCGGTGGTCTTGATCGCCGTGACCAGCCATTTGTTGTCGAGCCCAAGCCGCGAGCCGAGGTCGCCGGAGGCACCAAGGAGCCGCTGGATTGCAGGCGTCTGCGATTTCGCCATTTCCTCGACATTGGCTTGCGTGACGCCGAGCTCTTCTGCCTCGATCAGGCCGTAATGCAGCCAGGTGATGATGTCGCTCCAGACCTCGTCGCCGTTGCGGGTGAAGGGGCCGAGCGGCTCCTTGCTGATGGTCTGCGGCAGCACGACATAGTCGGCCGGGTTCGGCGCCGCGGTGGTCACTGCACCTGCGAGCGCGGAGGCGTCCTGGGTCATGGCATCGCAACGGCCGCCGAAAAAGGTCTGGTACATGGTGTCGATGCGGTCGAACACCAGCGGCTTCCAGTCGATGCCGTTGGCGCGGCCGTAATCGCCCAGCGTGACCTCATGCGTGGTGCCTTGAGCCACGCAGACGGTGGCGCCCTTGAGGTCCTTGAGCTCCTTCACGCCGAGGTCCTTCTTCACGACGAAGCCCTGGCCGTCGTAGAAGTTGATCGGACCCTGCCGCAGGCCCAGCGTGACGCCGCGCAAGTAGGTCTGGGTCGAGTTGCGGTAGAGTACGTCGATCTCGCCCGATTGCAGCGCGGTGAAGCGATTCTGCGCAGTCAGCGAGACGTAACGCACCTTGTTGGGATCACCGAGCACGCCGGCCGCAAGGGCGCGGCAATAGTCGACGTCGAGACCCTTGTAGTTGCCTTGCGAATCCGGCGCGGAGAAGCCGGCAAAACCGGCGCTGACGCCGCACACCAACGTGCCGCGGCTCTTCACCGTGTCGAGCGTCGCGGCCGAAGCGACAACAGTCGATGCTGCGAGCACGCCCGCTGCGATAACCACTTTCCTAATCATGCTACTCTCCCCTCAGTGATTGACATTACGCAACACGTTGTCGACGGCCGTGCCAAGCCTGTCGACGATCAGGTCGATCTCATCTGCGGAAGCGATATAGGGCGGCGCCAGCAGCACGTGGTCGCCGCGCGCGCCGTCCACGGTGCCGCCGCCGGGATAGCAGCCGAGCCCGTTGGCGAGCGCCTCCGCCTTGATTTTCTGGTGCAGCTTGAGCGCCGGATCGAACGAGGTGCGGCTGGCGCGATCGGCGACGAGCTCGATGGCCCAGAACAGGCCGCGGCCCCTGATGTCGCCGACATGGCGGTGATTGCCGAAGCGTTCGGTCAGCCGCTGCTCGAGTTGTCGTCCGCGCTCCCTGACCCGATCGAGCAGGCCGTCCTCGCGGATCACGTTTTGCACCGCGAGCGCCGCCGCGCAGGCGAGGGGATGCGCCAGATAAGTGTGACCGTGCTGGAACGCGCCTGAGCCGGCGCGGATCGTGTCGATGATCTTGCCGCTCGCGAGCATCGCGCCGATCGGCTGGTAGCCACCGCCGAGCCCCTTGGCGATCGCCTGGATATCGGGCGCGACACCTTCCTGCTCCCAAGCGTGCGTGGTGCCGGTGCGGCCCATGCCGCACATGACCTCGTCGAGGATCAGCAGCGCGCCGTGCCGGTCGCAGATCTCGCGCATGGCCTTGAAGTAGCCGTCCGGCGCGGTCACGGCGCCGGCGGTGGCGCCGACCACGGGCTCGGCGAGAAACGCCGCGACCGTGTCGGGCCCCAGCCGCTGAAACTCGGCCTCGAGCTCGGCGGCAAGGCGCGCGACGAACTGCGCGTCCGCCTCGCCCTCGCGCTTCTCGTGATAGGCGAAGGCCGGCATGACGTGGCTGAACGCAGCCGAGAGCAGCGGCGCGTAGGGCGCGCGTCGCCAGGCATTGCCGCCGGCGGCCAGCGCGCCGAGCGTGTTGCCGTGATAACTCTGCCGCCGCGCGATGAAGTGCTGCCGCTGCGGCTCGCCGCGCTCGATGAAATATTGCCGCGCGAGCTTGATGCTGGCCTCGATCGCTTCCGATCCGCCGCTGACGAAATAAGCGTAGGCGAGACCGCCGGGCTCGTGCCCAACCAGCGCGTCGGCCAGCGCCTCGGCCGGCTCGGAGGAGAAGAACGCCGTATGAGCATAGGCAAGCGTCGCGGCCTGCTTCGCCATCGCCGCGATCACGCGCGGGTGCTGGTGCCCGAGGCAGGAGACCGCCGCGCCGCCGGAGGCATCGATGATGCGCCGGCCATCCTCGGCGAAGAGATAGACGCCTTCGCCGCCGATCGCCTTGGGCGGCGTTTCGCGCAATGAGCGATGCAACACACGGCTGGTGCGGGCGGCCATGGGTCAACCTTTCTCTGGGACGTAAGTGGAGGCCGCAGCGAGTCGCGCCTCGGTACTTTCCAGACGCTTCTTCGCGGCAACCCCGCCGAGCGAGAACGTGACCGCCGCGAGCGACTGCGCGATCGCAATCGCGCCAGTGAGGCTCGGAAAGAAGCCGGGGGAGGAGGCCGCCTCGAACAGCAGCACGTGGTCGGCGCCCTCTGCCATCGGTGCCGAGAGACTATCCGCGATGGCGACCAGTGTCGCGCCGGTACGATAGACCGCCTGTGCGACGCGGACGCTTGCATGCGTGTAGGGCAGGAAGCCGACGACGATGACCGCTTCCCCGGGCCGGAACGCGCCGAGATCGAGGTCGTCGGGCCCGGAAGCGCCGACGAGTTGGACCTGTTCGGGTCGAAACAGTCGCAGCTCGTAGTTCAGCAATTCCGCGACGCTGCGGCAGCTTCGATAGCCGGCGATCCAAATCCGCTTGGCGTCGTGCAGCGCGCGGGCAGCTTCCGCGATCGGCTGCGCCGGGATCCGTCGAAGACCCGCGGCCTCCGCCTGGAGCTTGTCGATGACGAGCGCGACATCGGCGTTCGGCCCGTGCCGACGGCCCTTTGCGCGGCCGGAGAAGGGCGCGGTCTGCGATGGCCGCCGCGCCTCGGTCAGCGCCGCGCGCAATTCCTCCCAGCCGGAATAGCCGATCGCCTTCGCAAGTCGCGTGAACGCAGCAGGATCGGCGCCGGCTTCCGCCGCGAGATCGCGCATGGAACGGGTGGTGGCGTCGTAATCGTTGGCGGCGACGAAGCGTCCGACTTCCTGCAAGCGCATCGGGAGCGATGGCAATGCAATACGCAGCTCGCTCAACGGCGAGGATTTCGCGGGCTCGACCATGAAACATTTGTTGCATGGATTGAAGTTTGGTGCAACAGTTGACGTGCGCTGCCGGAAATCGCTGCCTTTTTGAGAAGGTTTTTGTGCCGTGACATCAGACGTGCCGAGACCGCCGCCACGCCGTCGTTTCATCGGCGCCTTTGGGCGCCGCGAGCTGAAGGGCCTGTTCTGGCAGGTGCTGGTCGTCGGCATCGCGGTAGCGGTCGTCGCTTTCCTTTGGTCCAACACCGTCACGAACCTCTCGGCTCGGCGCATCACGACTGGCTTCGCCTTCCTCGGTCGCGAGGCCGGGATGCCGATCGCCGACAGTCTGCTCGCCTATAATCCGAGAGACACTTATCTCTGGGCGTTCATCGTCGGCGTCACCAACACCTTGCGCGTTGCCGTGATCGGAATCGTGCTCGCGACGATTTTGGGCACGCTGATCGGCATTTCGCGATTGTCGGCGAACTGGCTGCTGTCACGGCTCGCTGCGGTCTATGTCGAGACGCTCCGCGATATCCCGCTGCTGCTTCAGCTCCTGTTCTGGTACGTGTTGATGCAGGCGCTGCCGGCCGCACGCGCCGCGTGGCGACCAGTCGAGGGTGTGTTCCTGTCCAATCGCGGCCTGATCCTGCCGGCGATCCCGTTCGGGCCGGCGCAGCTCGCGGTCCTCGGCACCGCCGTGCTGGGTTGCGCGGTGTTCTATATCGTCCGGCGATCGCTGGTCGCGCAGCAGATGCGCGATGGCAAGCCGCGGTCGGCGTGGCCCTTTGCGGTTGCGCTGGTGATTGCGTTGCCGGCGCTGGCGTCCGTGCTGCTCGGTGCATCCTGGAGCATCGAATGGCCCGAGCTGCGCGGCTTCAACTTTGTTGGCGGGCTGACGCTGGCGCCGGAATATTTCGCGCTGTTGCTCGCACTCGTCACCTACACCTCGGCCTTCGTCGCCGAGATCGTGCGCAGCGGCATCCAGTCGGTGCCGCGGGGACAGTGGGACGCCGCCAACGCGCTTGGCCTGCGCCGCAGCTTCATGCTGCGGCAGATCATCCTGCCACAGGCATTGCGCGTGATCGTTCCGCCGATGACGAGTCAGTATCTCAATTTGACAAAGAACTCATCGCTCGCTGTCGCGATCGGCTACCAGGACGTGGTCTCGATCGCCAACACCACGCTGAACCAGACCGGGCAGGCGATCGAGGCGATCGCGCTGATCATGGCGGTGTTCTTGACCATCAGTCTCGGGATCAGCTTTTTCATGAACTGGTATAATGCGCGCATCGCGCTGGTAGAGCGCTGAGGATGACGGCGATCAGCGATATGCCGGACGTGCCGCGTGCCGCTCGCCGCCCGCAAGTTGGTAATCCGATGCTGCGCTGGCTGCGCAGCAACTTGTTCTCGTCGATTCCGAACGGCATCCTCACGATCGTGCTGCTGGCGGTGCTCGCGAAGGGCGTGATCAGCTTCGTGCAATGGGGCATCGCCAGCGCTGTCTGGCTTACGCCGGCGAATGATTCCAGCGCTTGCCGCGCGGTGCGCGGCATCGGCGCCTGCTGGGCTGTCATCCCCGAAAAGTACCGCTTCATCCTGTTCGGCACCTATCCATTCGGCGAACAGTGGCGACCGGCGTTGTCGGTCGTGCTGTTCATTCCGCTGTTCTATCTCTCGACCCGCCGCGCACTGTGGCGGCGCGAACTCGTTTTCATCTGGATCGGTGCACTCGCGCTGATCAGCGTGCTGATGTGGGGCGGGGTGCTCGGGCTCTCGTTCGTCTCGCAGGACCGCTGGGGCGGATTGCCGGTCACGCTGATCCTGGCGACGTTTGGACTCGCGTTCGGCTTTCCGCTCGGCATCCTCGTCGCGCTCGGCCGTCGTTCGAAGCTTCCGGCAATCCGCTCGCTCAGCGTGCTCTATGTCGAGCTGATCCGCGGCGTGCCGCTGGTGAGCCTCTTGTTCATGGCGAGCGTGATGTTTCCGCTGTTCATGCCGAGTGGGTTCAACATCGACAAGCTGTTGCGCGCACAGATCGCGATCATACTGTTCGCGGGCGCCTACCTTGCCGAAGTCATCCGCGGTGGTCTCCAGGCCGTACCGCGCGGGCAGTATGAGGCTGCCGACGCGCTGGGACTGTCCTACTGGCGCAAGCACCGGCTGATCATCTTGCCGCAGGCGATCCGCCACGTCATCCCGCCACTGGTCAACACCTTCATCGCCTTCTTCAAGGATACCAGTCTCGTGCTGATCATCGGCATCTTCGACCTGCTGACGACGGCGAAGACCGCGATCATCGATCCCGCTTGGCAGCAGTTTTCCGTCGAGGTCTATATCTTCGTCGCCGCAATCTATTTTGTCTTTTGCTTTGCGATGTCGCGCTACAGCCGGAGTCTGGAGGCATCAGGCGCGCGGTGACGCTCGGGCCGCGGCGATGCAGCGCATCGCTGAAAGAGCGCTGCGCTGCGTCCGGGCACCAGAGCGAGATTAATTCTTCACCTTCGGATCGATCGGGGTCGTGCCGCGCAGGCCCAATATATCCTCCAGCACCTTCGCGCCTGCAATCACCTGCGCATCTGCGCGCGGTGCGCCGACCACCTGCACGCCGACAGGCAGGCCGGACGCGGTAAAGCCGCAGGGCAGCGACAGCGACGGGCAGCAGGCGAGCGTGATAGCGTAGACGATGCCGAGCCATTCGACATAGTTCTCGAACGTCTTGCCGGCGCATTCGGCGACATAGCGATGCTCGACGGGGAAGGGCGGCACGATCGTCGTCGGCACCAGCAGGAGGTCGTAGGTCTTGAAGAACTCGACGGCGCGCGCGGTCATGCCGACGCGCTGGGCCTCGGCGCGCTCAAGCTGCTCGACGGTGAGCTTGAGGCCTTCCTCGATGTTCCAGATCACCTCGGGCTTGAGCAGGTCACGCTTGGTCCGGAGAAGTTGCGCCTTGCTGATCGCGAAATCGAAAGCGCGCAGCACGTGGAAGCATTCATGCGCCTCGCGCCAGTCCGGATGCGCCTCCTCGACGATGACGCCGGCCTCGGCGAAACGTTCAGCTGCCTTGCGCGTGGTCGCCTTGACCTCGGGATCGACCGGCGTGATGCCGAGATCGGGCGAATAGGCGATGCGCTTCGGCTTCTTGCCGGACTGCGCCGCCGAGAGAAACGAAGTCAAAGGCGCCGGCAGCGACAGCGGATCGGCGGCATAGTCGCCGCTCATGGCATCCAGCAGCAGCGCGAGATCCTCGACGTTGCGCGCCATCGGACCCTGCACGCCCAGATTGCGGTCGATGCCTGCCTTCGGCGTATGCGCGACACGGCCGATGCTCGGCCGCATGCCGACGATGCCGCAGAAGCTCGCCGGGCTGCGCAGGCTGCCGCCCATGTCTGAGCCCTGCGCGAGCCAGGCCATGCCGGTGGCGAGCGCAACTGCTGCGCCGCCGGAGGACCCGGCCGCAGATTTCGAAGTATCCCAGGGATTGAGGGTCGCGCCGAATACCTCGTTGAAGGTGTTGGCGCCGGCGCCGAATTCCGGTGTGTTGGATTTGGCGTAGACGACCGCGCCGTTGGCCTCGAGGTTCTCGACCATGAGGTCGGATTTCGCCGGGATGTTGTCCTTGAAGATCGGCGAGCCCTGGGTGTTCAGCACGCCCGCAACGTCGGTCAGATCCTTGATCGGCACCGGCAGGCCCGCGAGCAGCCCGCGTGCGCCGGCCGGCTTCTGCATCAGCGCCTTGGCGTGATCCCGGGCGCGATCGAAGCACAGCGTCGGCAGCGCGTTGACCTTGCTGTCGACTTCACTGATGCGCTTCTCCAGCACATCCAGCAGCTCGAGCGGGGAGATGTCGCCGGACCGCAATTTGTCGACGACGGTGCACGCGGTTTCGCGAATCAGCTCTTGAGACAATTAGTTTACTCCTGTGCTTCTTCTAGGCTCCCTCGTTGCGAGGAGCGAAGCGACCAAGCAATCCAGACCTTTTGCGTAGAGGCATTCTGGATTGCTTCGCTGCGCTCGCAATGAGGAGGGATAGACCTACCCCCACCCGGCGCTGATGCCGCCATCGACGGTATAGATCACGCCCGACGTATAGCCCGAGCGAGCCGACGCCAGGAACGCCATGAGGTCGCCGATCTCGCGCGCATGCGCAGGGCGCCCGAGCGGCAGACTCTTCTGGAATTCGCTGTAGCGGCTCTCGTCGCCAAATTGGTGCTTTGCCCGCGTCTTGAGCAGGGTGACGTGGCGGTCGGTGCCGACAGGGCCGGGATTGATGCCAACCACACGGATGTTGTCGGCGAGACTTTTTCCACCGAGGGCACGGGTGAACGCCATCAGCGCAGCATTGCCGGCGCTGCCGCAGATGTAATTGCCATCAAACTTCTCGCCGGCCGCGCCGATGTCGTTGACGATCACGCCGCCACCCTTGGCTTTCATCTGCGCGTAGATCTGCCGGGTGAGGTTGATGTACCCGAACACCTTCAATTCCCAGGCGTGCCGCCAGGTCGCCTCGTCGATCTTGTCGATGGACCCGCCGGGGATGTCGCCGGCATTGTTGACGAGGATGTCGATGCCGGCGGCCTCCTTGGCGAGCCGCGCAATGTCCTCGGCTTTGCGCAGATCGACGACACTCGTCGCGGCGTCGATCTGGTGCGCGGAACGCAACCGCTCGGCCAGCGCCTTGAGCTGCTCGCCGCTGCGGGCGGCAAGCAGCAGATGCGCGCCTTCCTCGGCAAACGCCTCGGCGGCGGCCGCGCCGATGCCCTTGGATGCGCCCGTGATCAGGACGCGCTTACCGCGCAGATGCAGATCCATGAGGGGTACTCGCAGGATGGGAACAGGATCAGATCAGTAGGCGCTCGGTCGCGCCACGGTCAACATTGCAGTGCAGCGTTGCACTGCCGCCGCGTTTGGTCCATTGCAGTGCAATCAAAAGGCGGCTGCCGAAACCAACCAAGGACGTTCTCGATGAGCAAGAAACAATACCGGATCGCAGTCATTCCCGGCGACGGCATCGGCAAGGAAGTGATGCCTGAGGGCCTGCGCGTTCTGGAAGCGGCGGCGAAGAAGCACGGCGTGTCCCTGCAATTCGACCATTTCGACTTCTCGTCCTGGGATTATTACGAGAAGCACGGCCAGATGATGCCGGATGACTGGAAGGAGAAGATCGGTAAGCACGATGCGATCTATTTCGGCGCGGTCGGCTGGCCGGCCAAGATTCCGGACCACGTCTCGCTGTGGGGCTCGCTGATCAAATTCCGCCGCGAGTTCGACCAGTATGTGAACCTGCGTCCCGTGCGGCTGATGCCCGGCGTGCCGTCGCCGCTGGCGAATCGCAAGCCCGGCGACATCGATTTCTGGGTGGTGCGCGAGAACACGGAAGGTGAATATTCCTCCGTCGGTGGCCGCATGTTCCCGGACACCGAGCGCGAGTTCGTGACGCAGCAGACGGTGATGACTCGCACCGGCGTTGACCGCATCCTGAAGTTCGCCTTCGAGCTCGCGCAGTCGCGGCCGAAGAAGCACCTGACCTCGGCGACGAAGTCGAACGGCATCTCCATCACCATGCCCTATTGGGACGAACGCGTGGAGGCGATGGCCAAGAAGTTCCCGGGCGTGAAATGGGACAAGTACCACATCGATATTCTCACCGCGAACTTCGTGCTGCATCCGGACTGGTTCGACGTCGTGGTCGGCTCCAATCTGTTCGGTGACATCCTCTCCGATCTCGGCCCGGCCTGCACCGGCACCATCGGCATCGCGCCGTCTGGTAACATCAATCCCGAGCGCAATTTCCCATCGGTGTTCGAGCCGGTGCACGGCTCGGCTCCCGATATCGCGGGGCAGGGCATCGCCAACCCGATCGGCATGATTTGGTCGGGCGCGATGATGCTCGAGCATCTCGGCGAGAAGGAAGCCGGCAAGTCGATCGTCGACGCGATCGAGCGCACGCTCGCCGAACGCACGCTGCGGACGAAGGATCTCGGCGGCAATGCCGACACCACCGCCTGCGGCAAGGCGGTGGCGGAGATGGTAGACTAGTTCGCTGTTTTACCCTCTCCCCTCGTGGGAGAGGGTGGCTTCGATGCGAAGCATCGAAGACGGGTGAGGAGGAGTCTATCTCCGCAGAAGCAGACCTCTCATTGTGGGTTTTTGCTCGCTGCGAGAACCCCTCATCCGGCGCTTCGCGCCACCTTCTCCCACAAGGGGAGAAGGGAAGACAAGCGTGCCTCGCTCTGCTTAGCCCGCAATCTTCTCAATCGTCGCCTGATCGAGCCCGAACCGCTTTCCGGCGTCCAGAATCTCCTGCCAGGTATTCGGATCCACAGGAATGCCCTCGGCCAGCCGCTTCTTCTTGGTCTCGCGCTCGGGCTCGCCGGCGATCTTCACCTTGTCGACACCCGGGGCGGGGGGCGAGCCGGTGTGCCAGGCGACGAAGCTCTCGACTTCGCGCGCGAGGTTCTCGCCGGTGCCGAGCTTGTTCGGATCGATGATGATCGAGAGCATGCCGTTGAGGACGCGGCGCTTGCTGTCGGCCGGGCCTTTGACGACCTGCCCGCCCGAAAGTGCGCCGCCGAGAATTTCGCACACCAACGCCAACCCAGAACCCTTATGCTCGCCGAACGGCAGGATGGCGCCGTGCGGCGCGATCACGGTGTAGCGCGGGTTCGTGGTTGGCCTGCCTTCGTTATCGATGATGGTGCCGGGATCGAGCGCGACCCCCTTGTTGTAGGCGACGCGGGTCTTGCCCTGCGCAATCTTGCTGGTGGCGAAGTCGAGCACGATCGGCTCGTGGCCTGCGCGCGGGATGCCGACGCAGAACGGATTGGTGCCGTGGCGCGCATCGCTGCCACCCCAGGGTGCCACTATCGGACGCGAGATCACGTTGACGAAGTGGATCGACACCAGCCCGTGCTCAATGCACTGCTCGGCCCAATGGCCGATGCGCCCGATATGGTGCGAGTTGGAGAGGCCGACGACGCACACGCCGTTGCGCTTGGCGCGCTCGGCGCCCAGCTCCATCGCCTCCTGGCCCATCACCTGGCCATAGCCGGTGAGGCCGTCGAGGGTGAGCAGGGGGCCAGTGTCCATCACGATCTTGACGTGCTGGTTGACCGCGAGGCCGCCCTCGGCGACCGCCTCGGCATAGCGCGGAATCATGCCGACGCCGTGCGAGTCGTGGCCTTTCAGGTTCGCCTCGACGAGGTTGGTGGAGACCAATTCGGCTTCGCGATCGGTGGATCCGCCCGCCTTGGCGATGGCATGGATGACGCTGGTGAGCTTCTCTGCCTTGATGGTGCGGTAATCGGCCATTGTTGTTGCTGTTATCCCTTCACGATCCGGCGGCAGTGCTCCCACGCCGCGCCAATCAGGTTCTCGCTCGCCTCCGGCGTGCGGAAGGCGGAATGCGCCGACAGCGTCACATTCGGCAATTTTGTCAGCGGATGGCCGCCGGGCAGCGGCTCGATGTTGAAGACGTCGAGGCCGGCATGCCGGATGTGGCCCGATTTCAGGGCATCGATCATGGCGGCTTCGTCCACGATCGCGGCGCGAGCGGTGTTGATGAGGATGACACCGCGTTTCATCGCAAAGATCTTCTCGCGCGTGATCATGCCGCGCGTCTCGTCACTGAGCAGCAGATGCAGCGACACGACGTCGCTCCTTGCCAGCACGGTATCGAGATCGGTGAATTCTACGCCAGGATGGCTCTTCGGCGAGCGGTTCCAGGCGATCACCTTCATGCCGCTGCCGGACGCAATGCGCGCCACTTCCGCGGCGATGCCGCCGAAGCCGATCAGCCCGAGCGTCTTGCCGGTGAGCTGCATACCGTCCTCGCGCAGCCAATTGCCGCCGCGCATCTCGCGATCCATCATCGCGATGACGCGGGCCGAGGCCCACATCAGCGCGATCGCGGATTCCGCCACCGCCGTGTCGCCGTAGCCCTTGATCAGATGCACGGAGATGCCGAGCTCGGCCAGTTCCTCCGGGTTCATGTAGCTGCGCGCGCCGGTGCCCAGGAACACGACGTGCTTGAGGCCGGTGCACTTCTTTGCGACGTCGGTCGGAAGCGAAGTGTGATCAATGATCGCGATTTCGGCGCCGTCGAGAATCTCCGGATATTGCTCCGGCTTGATATCAGGATTCCTGTGGATCCGCACTTTGGGATCGCCGGGCTTCTCCAGCCGCTCCATGATCACCGCCAGCGTTTCATTGGCGTCGACGAAAACTCCGCGCATGGTTCTCTCCGGTCAGGACGCGACGCCGGCGATCGCCAGCACGGTGTGCATGAGCACGTTGGTCCCCGCGGCACAGTCCGCTTGCGTGGCATCCTCCAATTCGTTGTGGCTGATGCCGTCCTTGCAGGGCACGAACACCATAGCCGCCGGCATGACGGTGTTGAGGTTGCAGGCGTCGTGGCCAGCCCCGGAGGTGATGCGGCGAGAGGAATAGCCGAGCATCTTCGCCGCGTTCTCGACCGTCGCAATCAGCTTGGGATCGAAATGCGTCGGCGGCTTGCGCCAGACCAGGTCGACCTTGACCTCGACCTTGCGGCGCGCAGCGATCTCGGCAATCGCGGCGCGCAAATCGCGATCGAGCGCGTCCATAATGGCGCCATCCGCGCTGCGGCAATCCATGGTGAAGGCGATCTCGCCGGGAATGACGTTGCGCGAGGGATTTGCGATCACGGCCTCGCCGATGGTGCCGACCGCGTTCGGACCATGTTTCTTCGCAATCGCCTCCATCGCCAGCACGATCTCCGACAGTGTCGCCAGCGCGTCGCGCCGCAGCGGCATCGGTGTCGAGCCTGCATGGCTCTCGAAGCCGGAAATCTTGCCGTCGTACCACAGCACGCCCTGGCCGGAATCGACCACGCCGATGGTCTTGCCTTCGGCCTCCAGGATCGGGCCCTGCTCGATGTGCAATTCGACGAAGCAGCGGAGCTTCTGGAAACCGACCGGCTTGTCGCCGCGATAACCGATGCCGTCGAGCGCCTGCCTGACGGTCATGCCTTCAGCGTCCTTGCGCGACAAAATGTCATCGGTGGTGAAATCGCCGACATAGGCGCCAGACGCCATCATCGCCGGTGCGAAGCGCGAGCCTTCCTCGTTGGTCCAGTTGACGATGCAGATCGGCGCTTCCGTCTCAATGCCGGCATCGTTCAGCGTGCGGATCACTTCCAGTGCGCCGAGCGTACCCAAAATGCCGTCATACTTGCCGCCGGTCGGCTGGGTGTCGAGATGCGAGCCGATGCCGACGGGCGGCTTTGTCATGTCGCGCCCCTTGCGCAGGCCGAACATCGAGCCGAGCGCATCGACATGCACCTCCAGGCCCGCGTCTTCGCAGGCCTTGCGGAACCAATCGCGGACCTGCTTGTCCTCGGAGCTGAGCGTCAGCCGCCGCACGCCACCCTTGGCCGTCGCGCCGAACTGCGCGGTCTCGTGGATGGAGCCCCAGAGGCGGACGGGATCGATCTGCAGGTTGGTGGCGGCTCGGCTCATGCGGTCAGTCTCTCAATTGTCCGGCGCCTTTTTCAATGACGCGCCAGCGCGGGCGCGTCAACCGCGAGGCTGCTCTGCGCAATCTGCCGCGCCAGCTCCGCGACGCGCTCGATAGCCACGACGTCGGGCGAGGCGAGCCAGCTCGCGGTGAAGGTCAGCGGCGCGATCGCGAGATCGGTGTCGAGCAGTTGCAGCCTCCCGTCGGCGAGTTCGTTCTCGACGATGGCGTCGGGGATCACGGCGATGCCGAGCCCTTCGACCGCCATGTGGATGACCGTGGCCAGCGAGGCGGAGGCATGCAGTCGGATTGGCGGCAGCTCGGGCCGGTCGAACACCTCGCGCACGACCTCGTAAGGCTTGGTCTTGCGCGGGAAGGTAATGATCGGAAATCGCGCGAGCTCCGCCGGCGTCACCGGCCCCTTGCCGAGGCCGAGCGAGGGGCTGGCGAGGAAACCGATCGGATAATCGGCGAGCACGCGGTTGTGCACGCCGGAAGCGGACAGCGGTCCCACGACGAACGCCAGCTCAATCTCCTGTGCGAGCAGACGCGCGGTGAGGTTCGGCGTGATGTCGACCTCGATCTCCAGCGACAGGTTCGGATAGACCTCGTTCATGCTCTTCACCAGGCGGGGCAGCCAAGTGTGCACGATGGTCTCGGCGACGCCGAGTCGCATCACGCCGCGCATCGCCGAACGGTCGCCGATCTCCGCCATCATCGCGGCGCGCAGCCCGATCAGCTTCTCCGCATAGACCATCATCTGCCGGCCGCTCGGGGTCGGCGAGGCCACGCGATGATCGCGGTTGAGGAGCTTTACGCCCATCTCGCGCTCGAGCTGGGCGATGCGCTGGGAGATCGCCGGCTGGGTCGTGTTGAGCCGTTGCGCGGCGCCCCGAAAGCTGCCGAGCTTCACAACCCAGAGAAATGTCTCGATCGATCTGAAGTCCAGCATTGGAAGGATCTTCCCATTCGATAAAGAAAATTTATCGAATTTGATTAGAAACGACGATTAGACTTTATAGCATGCTTGGTGTTGGCTTGTCTTTGTCGAGTTTATAGGCAGGTCGATCCCATGACTGTTTTGGTGGCAGCGCAGCAAACTGAAACGCCCGACACGCTCCCGAGCCGCAAGGCGCGGCTTGCCTATCGCGAAGGGCAGGTCGCCTCCACCGCCGGCGTTGCGCCCGGCTTCGTCCAGGGCAATCTGGCAATCCTCCCGGCGGAATGTGCCAGCGCCTTTCACCGCTTCTGCCAGCTCAATCCGAAGCCGTGCCCGATCATCGGCATGTCCGACGTCGGCAGCCCGCACATCCCCTCGCTCGGCGTCGATCTCGACATCCGCACCGACGTGCCGCGCTACCGCGTCTGGCGTGACGGCGAGATCGTCGACGAGCCGACCGACGTGAAGAGCTACTGGCGCGACGATCTCGTGACCTTCGTGCTTGGCTGCTCCTTCTCGTTCGAAGAGGCGCTGCTCGAGGAGGGAATGCCGATCCGTCACATCGAACAGAACGTGCGCGTGCCGATGTACCGCACCAACATCGCTTGCGGCGAGGCTGGCCCCTTTGCCGGCCCGATGGTGGTGTCGATGCGTCCGTTCAAGCCGGCGGACGTGATCCGCGCGGTGCAGATCACCTCGCGATATCCCGCCGTGCACGGTGCGCCGGTGCATCTCGGCCATCCGCATCTGATCGGCATCAAGGACATTGCCAAGCCTGACTACGGTGATCCCGTTCCGGTCGCCGATGACGAGATCCCGGTGTTCTGGGCTTGCGGCGTGACGCCGCAATCGGTGATCAATGCCGCCAAACTGCCGTTCGCGATCACGCATTCGCCCGGCCTGATGCTGGTGACGGATCTCAAGAACAGGACCATGGCCGTGATTTAATGGGCAGCGTATGCTGCTTGTTCAGGCTTTACCGCATCCATCAATCACTTCATTCGATCAGTCGAAATTCAGTACAGGGAACTTTGCCATGACGATCTCTCGCCGCGACGTGTTGTTAGGAGCTACCGCTACGGCCGCGCTGGTGCCGCTGGCAGCGCGCGCACAGACCTCGGAAGTCGTGATCGGCGTGATCTATCCGTTCTCCGGCGGCAGCGCGCAGCAGGGCGTCGATGCGCAGAAGGCCTATGAAACCGCGCTCGAAGTCATCAACAAGGACACCGATTTCGACCTGCCGCTGGCGAAAGGTGAAGGCCTGCCGGGCCTCGGCGGCGCCAAGGTCCGCCTCGTGTTCGCCGACCACCAGGCCGATCCGCAGAAGGGGCGTGCCGAGGCCGAGCGCCTGATCACGCAGGAAAAGGTCGCCGCCATCATCGGCACCTATCAGAGCGCGGTCGCCGTCACTGTCAGCCAGATCTGCGAGCGCTACCAGATCCCGTTCGTCTCCGCCGACAATTCCTCGCCGAGCCTGCATCGCCGCGGCTTGAAATATTACTTCCGTGCCGCGCCGCATGACGAGATGTACTCGGCCGCGATGTTCGACTTCTTCGATGCCATGAAGAAGAAGGGCACCAAGATCGAGACGCTTTCGCTGTTCCACGAGGACACCATCTTCGGCACCGACTCCGGCAACGCCCAGGCCAAGATCGCCGGCGAGCGCGGCTACAAAATCGTCACCGACATCAAGTACCGTGCCAACTCGCCCTCGCTCTCGGCCGAGGTGCAGCAGCTCAAGACCGCCAATGCCGACGTGCTGATGCCGTCGAGCTACACCACCGACGGCATCCTCTTGGTCAAGACCATGGCCGAGCTCGGTTACAAGCCGAACGCGATCGTGGCGCAGGATGCCGGCTTCTCCGAGAAGGCGCTTTATGATGCCGTCGGCGACAAAGTCGAAGGCGTGATCTCGCGCGGCACCTTCTCGCTCGACCTCGCGCAGAAGCGCCCGATGGTCGGCAAGATCAACGAGATGTTCAAGGCGAAGTCGGGCAAGGACTTCAACGACCTCACCTCGCGCCAGTTCATGGGCCTGATCATCCTCGCCGATGCCATCAGCCGCGCCAAGTCGACCGACGGCGAGAAGATTCGCGATGCGCTGGCGGCGACCGACATCCCGGGCGAGCAGACCATCATGCCCTGGAAGCGGGTCAAGTTCGACGAGATGGGCCAGAACAACGACGCCGACCCGGTGCTGCTGCAATATGTTGGCGGCAAGTTCGTCACCATCTTCCCGCCGCAGGCCGCGATCGCCGAGGCGATCTGGCCGATGAAGTAAGACGCTGCTGAAGCAGGACAGAAGATCGAGGTCGTCGTGAATGCCTCGTCATTGCGAGGAGCGTAGCGACGAAGCAATCCAGACTGCCTCGGCGGTGAGATTCTGGATTGCTTCGCTTCGCTCGCAATGACGGAGCAAACGATGACGTTTCGAACGGGGGATCAGAGGTGACAGCCCAAGCCATTATCCAAAGTCTCGCGAGCGGCCTGCTCATGGGCCTGCTCTATGGACTGATCGCGGTCGGCCTCGCGCTGATCTTCGGCCTGATGGACGTCGTGAACTTCGCTCATGGCGAGTTCCTGATGATCGCGATGTATGTGAGCTTCTTCCTGTTCGCGTTCTTCGCCATCGATCCCCTTTTGTCGGCGCCGCTGGTCGCCGCGGCGCTGTTCGTGTTCGGAGCGGTGGTCTATCTATTGATTGTCCGCTTCGCCATGCGGGCCAAAGCCAATGCCGGCATGGTGCAGATCTTCTCCACCTTCGGCCTTGCCATCGTGATGCGCGGCCTGGCGCAGTTCTTCTTCACGCCGGATTATCGCAGCATTCCGCAGTCTTGGCTCGGCGGCAAGACCATCTCGGTCGCCGGCATCTTCCTGCCGGAGCCGCAGCTGATCGGCGCGCTGGTCTCGATTCTCGCTTTCGCCGGACTCTATTTCTTCATCAATCGGACCGATTTCGGCCGCGCGCTGGAAGCGACGCGTGAGGATCCCGGCGCGGTGGCTCTCGTCGGCATCGACAAGAACCGCGTGTTTGCGCTGGGCTGGGGCCTTGGCGCCGCGCTGGTCGGTCTTGCCGGCGCCATCATGGCGGTGTTCTTCTACATCTACCCCGATGTCGGCGCGTCCTTCGCGCTGATCGCCTATGTTACGGTGGCGCTGGGCGGCTTCGGCAGCGTGTTTGGGGCCTTTGCCGGCGGGATCATTGTCGGCCTCGTGGAGGCCGTCACCGCCTTGGTGCTGCCGCCCTCGCTGAAGTCGGTCGGCATCTACGCCGTCTACCTGCTCGTCGTCTTCATCCGGCCGCGTGGCCTGTTCGGGTCGATGTGATGGACAATAAATTTGCCGCGCGGCGCCGCCGCGACCTCATCATTGCCGCAGTATTGGCCGGGCTCGCAGCGCTGGCGCCGTTGCTCGTCAAGGACGTCTACGTTCAGAACATCCTCATCCTGACCTTGATGTATGCGGCGCTGTCGCAGAGTTGGAACATCCTCTCCGGCTATTGCGGACAGATCTCGCTGGGACACGCGCTCTATTTCGGCATCGGCGCCTACACCACCGAACTCTTGTTCACCAAGTTCGGCGTGCTGCCCTGGTTCGGCATGCTCGGCGGCGGCGTGATTGCCGCCCTGATCGCGATGGGGCTCGGCTATCCCTTCTTTCGCCTGCGCGGCCATTACTTCGTGATCGCGACCATCGTCATTGCCGAGATCGGCCTGTTGCTGTTCCAGAACTGGGAGTGGGCGGGAGCGGCGATGGGGATCACCATTCCGATCCGCGGCGACAGCTGGCTGAAATTCCAGTTTCTGCGCACCAAACTGCCATACTTTTATTTCGCGCTGGCATTGTGCTGCCTCGCCTGGTTCGTCACCTGGTGGCTGGAGGACTCCAAATGGGGCTTTTGGTGGCGCGCGGTGAAGGACAACCCGGAGGCGGCCGAAAGCCTCGGCGTCGTCGTGTTCAACTCCAAGATGGGCGCGGCAGCCGTCTCCGCCTTCCTCGTCGCCATCGGCGGCGCATTCTATGCGCAGTTCCTTGCCTATATCGATCCTGAGAGCGTGATGGGCTTCCAGTTCTCGCTGCTGATGGCACTGCCGGCCGTGCTCGGTGGCATCGGTACCCTCTGGGGGCCGGTGTTGGGGGCCGCCATCCTGATCCCGATGACGGAGCTGACGCGCTCCTATATCGGCGGTTCCGGGCGCGGCGTCGACCTCATCGTCTACGGCACCCTGATCGTGCTGATCTCGCTGGCGTTGCCGCAGGGTCTGGTGAGCCTGCTCTCACGTACCAAGGCGAAGGGGGCCACACGATGACCGCGCTCCTCGAAACCCGTGGCGTCTGGCAGCGTTTTGGCGGGCTCGTCGCCAACAGCGATGTCTCGATCTCGGTCGGCCGCGGCGAGATCGTCGGCCTGATCGGCCCGAACGGCGCCGGCAAGTCGACGCTGTTCAATCTCATCGCGGGGGTGCTGCCGCCGACGCAAGGCTCGATCTGGTTCGACGGCGAGGATGTTACCCGCATGCCGGCGGCCGAGCGCTGCCAGCGCGGCGTCGGGCGCACCTTCCAGGTGGTCAAGAGCTTTGAGACCATGACGGTCATCGACAACGTCATCGTCGGCGCCTTGGTTCGCAACACCGTGATGCGTGAGGCGCGCCGCAAGGCGCATGAGGTGCTCGAATTCACCGGCCTTGCCGCGCGCGCCAATGTGCTCGCAAGCGACCTCGTGCCGGCCGAGAAGCGCCGCCTCGAAGTCGCGCGTGCGCTGGCAACCGAGCCAAAGCTGCTGCTGCTCGACGAAGTCCTCACCGGCCTCACGCCGACCGAGGCGCAGACTGGCGTCGCCTTGGTGCGCAAGGTGCGCGATGCCGGCATCACCGTGCTGATGGTCGAGCACGTCATGGAGATCGTGATGCCTTTGG
This sequence comes from Bradyrhizobium sp. 137, assembly GCF_023074095.1. Lineage (NCBI taxonomy): Bacteria > Pseudomonadati > Pseudomonadota > Alphaproteobacteria > Hyphomicrobiales > Nitrobacteraceae > Bradyrhizobium > Bradyrhizobium sp. 137. The sequence goes on along the minus strand of NZ_JADPKU010000128.1, from coordinate 20,954 downwards.
TCGATCGCGCCATCGTGCTCGACCTCGGCAAGGTGCTGGTCGAAGGCAAGCCTGCTGAGGTCGTCCGCGATCCCAAGGTGATCAGCGCATATCTGGGAGATCGTCATGCTGTCGGTGCGTGAAGTCACGACCGCCTACCAGGGCCTGGTCGCGATCTCCGCGGTCTCGATCGAGGTTCAGAAGGGCGAGATCGTCTGCGTTGCCGGTGCCAATGGCGCGGGCAAGTCGACGCTGCTCAAGTCCATTGCCGGCGCCGAGCGGCCGCGTTCGGGCACGGTGACATTCGACGGCAAGCGTCTCGATGGCATGGCGCAGCATCACATCACGGCCACCGGCATTGCCTATGTGCCCGAGAACCGCCGCTTGTTCCCCCGTCTGTCGGTGCGCGACAATCTGCGCCTCGGCAGCTATCTCTATCGCGGCGAGGCGAACCGTGAGGAGCCGCTCGATCTCGTCTTCCAGCTTTTCCCGCGTCTGGCCGAACGCCTGGAGCAGCGCGCCGAGACGCTCTCCGGTGGCGAACAGCAGATGCTCGCGATCGGCCGCGCTCTGATGACGCGTCCGCGGCTGTTGATGCTGGACGAGCCTTCGCAGGGTATCATGCCGAAGCTGGTCGACGAGATCTTTCAGGCCGTGAAGCGCATCCGCGATGCCGGCATGACCGTGCTGATCGTCGAGCAGCGCATGGCCGAGTGCCTCGAGATCGCCGATCGCGCCTACATCCTGCAAACCGGCCGCGTGCTGATGCAGGGTGCGGCCGCGGAGATCAAAGGCAATCCGGCCGTCCGCAAGGCGTATCTGGGGCTGTAACTGTGGCGTGTGCGGCATTCACGCTCCGCACACTCGGTGTCATCGCCCGCGAAGGCGGGCGATCCAGTATTCCAGAGGCGTCAGTGAAATACGGACAAGCCGCGGCGTACTGGATTCCCCGCCTTCGCGGGGAATGACAGCGCTGGGTGAGGCGGCGTTAGGGCGCCGATGACCGCACGACACTAATGCCCATCCCTATGCTCCGGCAGCGTCACTCCAAACACCTTCACCAGATCCGTCACCTGATCCGGCGAGAGGTATCGTGGGTTCATCCCGCGCAGCAACAGATACAGCTTCGCCGTCTCCTCCAGCTCCTCGGTCGCAAACACGGCCGCTTCCAGCGTGTCGCCGGCGACGACCGGGCCGTGATTGGCGAGCAGCACCGATGAATATTTCCCCGCCAGCCCTTTGATCGCATCCGCGACCGCACGATCGCCAGGGCGATAATACGGCACGAGCGCGGTGGCGCCGCATTTCATTAGATAATAGGCCGTCATCGGCGGCAGCGCGGCGCGCGGGTCGATGTCGGGCAGCATCGAGAGCGCAACCGAATGGGTCGAGTGCAGGTGCACGATCGCGCGCGCGCTCCCGCGCGTGTCGTAGAGCGCAGTGTGCAGCGGAACTTCCTTGGTCGGCGCATCGCCCGAAACCAGCCGGCCCTGATCGTCGAGCCGCGACAGCCGCGCCGGATCGAGGAAGCCAAGCGAGGCGTTGGTCGGCGTCACCAGCCAACCGCCGCCGTCCAGCCTGACGCTGATATTGCCGGAGGAGCCCGGCGTCAGCCCGCGCTCGAACAGCGACCGCCCGAAGCGGCAGATATCCTCGCGCAGCCGTGTCTCGTTGCTCATGGCCGTCATGCCTGCTTGTCTCACGCTTTGGCAGCGCGGCCAAGCCGTGTTATCGGTTCGCCGAGCCGCCGCAAAGGGCGGCGGTCCGGGAAACGTTCGCAAGGGTCAGTTGCATGTCCGCCTCCACGTCACAAAATCAGCGCATCGTCGTGATCGGGCTCGGCTCGATGGGCTTTGGCATGGCGACCTCGCTGAAACGCGCCGGCCATGCCGTCACCGGGTGCGACGTCTCCGACGATGCCGTCGCGCGTTTCGTGGAGGACGGCGGCGCGGGCGCCAAGACGCCGGCTGACGCTGCCAAGGACGCCGACATCGTCGTCAGCGTCGTGGTCAACGCTGCCCAGACCGAAGCCATCCTGTTCGGCAAGGATGGCGCCGCCGAGACCATGCCGAAGGGCAGCGTCTTCATATCCTCGGCCACCATGGACCCGGATGTCGCGCGGCGTCTTGCCAAGCAGTTTGAGGCGACCGGCCGGCATTATCTGGATGCGCCGATCTCCGGTGGGGCGCAGCGCGCCGCGCAAGGCGAGCTGACCATCCTCGCGTCCGGTAGCTCCACCGCTTTTGCCAAGGCGCGTCCAGCTCTCGATGCCATGGCCGCAAAGGTCTATGAGCTCGGTGACGCCGCAGGGCAGGGCGCCGCGTTCAAGATGATCAACCAGCTCCTCGCTGGCGTGCACATTGCCGCCGCCAGCGAAGCGATGGCGTTCGCGGCCAAGCAGGGCCTCGACATTCGCAAAGTCTATGAGGTGATCACAGCCTCCGCCGGCAATTCCTGGATGTTCGAGAACCGGATGCCGCACGTGCTCGATGGCGACTACACGCCGCGCAGCGCGGTCGAGATCTTCGTCAAAGACCTCGGCATCATCCAGGACATGGCGCGCAGCGCCAGATTCCCGGTGCCGGTCTCCGCCGCCGCGCTCCAGATGTTTCTGATGACGTCAGCCGCGGGCATGGGCCGTGACGACGACGCTTCGGTGGCGCGGATGTATGCGCAGGTCACCGGCGTCAAGCTGCCCGGCGACAAGTAGAGCTGAGAGGATTCCGATGCCCCGTTTTGCCGCCAATCTCTCGATGATGTTCACCGAGGTGCCGTTCCTCGACCGCTTCGATGCCGCCGCGCAAGCGGGCTTCACCGCAGTCGAGTTTCTCTTTCCCTATGAGCATCCGGCCGAGGCGGTCGGCGAGCGGCTCAAGCGCAACGGTCTGACCCAGGCGCTGTTCAACCTGCCGCCGGGCGACTGGAATGCCGGCGACAAGGGTTTTGCCGCGTTACCGGCGCGGTTCTCCGATCTGAAGGCGAGCCTGGGGAGGGCATTGCCGTACGCCCAGGCGACTGGCGTCAAGCGCCTGCACCTGATGGCCGGCATCGCCAATCGGGGCGAGCGCGTCGCGATCGAGGCCTTCTACAAATCGGTGACGTGGGCCGCGGAGTTCTTCGCGCCGCACGGCATCGATATCGTGATCGAACCGATCAATGCACGCAACGTGCCCGGCTACTTCCTCAACGATTTCGGCTTCGCCCGCGACCTGATCCAGGAGTTGAGGCTGCCGAACCTAAAACTCCAGTTCGACATCTATCACTGCCAGATCATCCACGGCGACGTCACCATGCGGCTGCGCGAGATGATGCCGATCATCGGCCACATCCAGATCGCCAGCATCCCCTCGCGCAACGAGCCTGACGGCGAGGAGCTGAACTATCCGTTCCTGTTCACTGAGCTCGACCGGCTCGGCTATGCCGGCTTCGTCGGCTGCGAATACAATCCGCGCGGCAAGACAACGGATGGGCTCGCCTGGTTCGAGCCTTACGCGGGAGTGAAGCCGTGATACTTGCGTTGGGCTGCATCGCCGACGACTACACCGGCGCCTCCGACCTCGCCAATACGCTGACGCGAGCGGGCCTGCGTACCGTGCAGACGATCGGTGTGCCCGCGAACGATCTCGCGCTGCCCGAGGTCGACGCCGTCGTGGTGTCACTGAAGAGCCGTTCGATCGACGCCAGCGTTGCCGTGTCGCGCTCACGCGCGGCGGAGACATGGTTGCGCGGCCGCGGCGCGGGCCACGTGCTGTTCAAGATCTGTTCGACCTTCGATTCCACCGATGCCGGCAATATCGGGCCGGTGATGGACGCCTTGCGCGCCGAATGCGGCGAAAGCGCCGTGCTGGTGACGCCGGCCTTTCCGGAAACAGGACGCACCGTCTACCAGGGCAACCTCTTCGTCGGCGCCGTGCCGCTGAACGAGAGCCCGCTGAAGGACCATCCGCTCAACCCGATGCACGATTCCAACCTGGTGCGCGTCTTGGCGCGCCAGAGCAAGACGCAAATCGGCCTCGTCGATCTCGCCACAGTCTCGCGCGGTGCAGACGCCGTGCGGGCGCGCCTGGCCGAACTCGCGGACAAGGGCATCGGTGCCGCGATCATCGACGCCGTGTTCGACCGCGACCTCGAGACGATCGGCCTCGTCGCCGCCGAACATCGGCTCTCGGTCGGCGCCTCCGGCATCGGCCTTGGCCTCGCTCGTGCGCTGGTGTCGACAGGCAAGGTCAAGTCGACGGCGGCAGGCGGGACGGGCGCCGCGGTTGGCGGGCCGGCGGCCTGCCTTGCCGGAAGCTGCTCCCAGGCAACGCTTCAGCAGATCGCCAATGCCGAGCGTGTCATGCCGGTGTTACATCTTGATCCCGAGCAGATCGTCGCGGGGGGCGGCGAAGCGCAGCGGGCGCTGGCCTGGGCGAGACCGCGGCTGGCGGATGGCCCTGTCCTGATCGCCTCGAGCGCGACACCGGAAGCCGTTGCCGCCGTTCAGGCGCGTCACGGCCGCGATGCGGCCGGGCATGCCATCGAGCAGGCCATGGCCGACATTGCCGAAGGCCTGGTGCAGGCGGGCGTTCGGCGCTTGATCGTCGCGGGTGGCGAGACGTCAGGCTCCGTGGTCGACCGGTTGAGGATTCCCGGATTTCTCGTAGGAGTGGAAATCGCGGCGGGTGTCCCGGTGTTGCGCGCGGTCGGTGCAGAGACAGGCGAGATGCTGCTTGCGCTAAAGTCCGGAAATTTCGGTGGCCCGGAGTTTTTCACGGACGCGCTTAAGCTCATGCGCTGAGCGCAGAGCATTGTTAGCTGCCTGTTCATTTCTTTCGGCTTTCCGTACTCGTACGGAGTCGTAGTTAACATCTGCGCAGGTGCTCTGGTGTCGGATGTCGGTGCTGCTCCTTTTGTTTGATTCGTAGTTCCCGGACGCGCACCGGCCAGCACAAAGAGACCCAGTTCATGTTCGCCACTATTTCCATCCGCGCCAAGATCATCAGTGTCGTGGCATTCCTGCTGGTCGCAATGACCGGCATGGGTCTGCTCGCCGTCATGAAGATGCGGTCGATGAATGCCAACACCGTCGACATCACCACGAACTGGATGCCCAGCGTGCGCGTGCTGGGCGAACTGCGCGCCGGCGTGATCACCTATCGCAACGTGATCCGCGAGCACATGCTGTCCGAAACGTTGGAAGAGAAGCTGGCGGCGGAAAAAACGCTTGGGACCGTGATCGAGGCGAATACCAAGCTTCGGCAGTCGTATGAAGCCATGATCACGTCGCTTGAGGAACGGGCGCTCTACAGCGAGTGGTCCAAGCTGTGGGAAGACTACAAGAAGGGCACACAGGAGGTGATGGCCCTGTCGCGCAAGGAGGCCGGCAAGATTCCGCACGAAGCGCACGAGTTGAACAGCAAGACGGTCAACAAGATCGGGCTGCAGGCGGACGAGATTTTGAGGCGGGACATCGAGCTCAACACCAAGGGCGCGGATCAGGCCGCGCGAGACGCTGACGACAGCTATGATCATGCCTTCATGCTGGTCTCACTCATTCTCGGTGCGGCGGTCGTCATTGGTATCGGCGTCAGTTTTTATCTTGTTCGTGACGTCTCCCGGGGCATCAGCTCCATCACCGATCCCATGCAGGCGCTGGGCAAGGGTGACCTCAGTGCCGAAGTCCCGCATCGCGGCGAGAAGACCGAGATCGGCGCCATGGCCGATGTGCTCCAGGTCTTCAAGGAGGCGCTGATCGCCAAGAGGGCGGCGGACGAAGCTGCCGCGGCCGACGCCGAAGCCAAGATCGAGCGCGGCCGCCGCGTCGACAGCATCACCCGCGAATTCGAAACGATGATCGGCGAGATCGTCCAGACCGTCTCGTCGGCCTCGACCCAGCTCGAAGCCTCCGCCTCGACGCTGACCTCGACGGCCGACCGCTCGCAGCGGCTGGCGACCACAGTTGCCGGAGCTTCGGAGGAAGCCTCGACCAACGTGCAGTCGGTGGCCTCGGCGACCGAGGAGATGGCCTCGTCAGTCGGTGAGATCAGCCGTCAGGTGCAGGAATCGGCGCGGATGGCGGGCGACGCCGTCGGCCAGGCGCGCGCGACCACCGAGCGCGTCAGCGAACTGTCCAAAGCGGCGTCCCGCATCGGCGACGTCGTCGAGCTCATCAACACCATCGCCGGCCAGACCAATCTCTTGGCGCTGAACGCCACTATCGAGGCCGCGCGCGCCGGTGAAGCCGGCCGCGGCTTTGCGGTGGTCGCCTCCGAGGTGAAGGCGCTGGCCGAGCAGACAGCGAAGGCGACCGGCGAGATCGGCCAGCAGATATCCGGCATCCAGGCGGCGACGAACGATTCAGTCGGCGCCATCAAGGAGATCTCCTCGACCATCGAGCGCCTGTCGGAGATCTCGTCGGCGATCGCGGCGGCCGTGGAAGAGCAGGGCGCGGCAACCCAGGAGATCGCGCGCAACGTGCAGCAGGCGGCGCAGGGCACCCAGCAGGTCTCCGCCAACATCACCGACGTGCAGCGCGGCGCGACCGAGACCGGCACGGCCTCCTCGCAGGTGCTCTCGGCGGCGCAGATGCTGTCGAACGATTCGAACCGGCTGAAGAATGAAGTCGGCAAGTTCCTGTCCGACGTGCGCGCCGCCTGAGGCACGCGGCCGCATGGCTGCGATGTAGATTTCGCAGTGCGGTAGCAGGGAAGTGAATGCGCGAAGGCCGCCGGAGGTTAGCGTTTCCGGCGGCGCTCGGGTAAAGGGAGATGGGGGTCGCCCCGGGGGCGGATTTCCACATTCTTGCTTGACCTGGAATTGCCTGGCGCATGATTGCTCTGGTCCGTATTGCCCTGAGCCGGCCCTATACTTTCGTCGTGCTCGCGCTGCTGCTGCTGATCATTGGGCCGCTGGCGGCGCTGCGGACACCGACTGATATCTTCCCGGACATTCGCATTCCCGTGATCGGCGTGGTCTGGCAGTACACCGGCCTGCCGCCCGACCAGATGTCCGGCCGCATTACGACGCCGTTCCAGCGCGCGCTGACGACGACGGTCAACGATATCGAGCACATCACTGCCAATTCCTATAACGGTTTCGGCATCATCAAGATCTTCTTCCAGCCCAACGTCGATATCCGTACCGCGAACGCGCAAGTCACCGCCATCTCGCAGACGCTGCTCAAGCAGATGCCGCCTGGCGCGACGCCGCCCTTGATCCTGAACTACTCCGCCTCCACCGTTCCGATCATCCAGGTGGCGCTGTCGGGTGAAGGCCTCACCGAGCAGAACCTCGCCGATATCGGCATCAATCAGCTTCGCACGCCGCTGGTCACTGTGCCCGGGGGGGCGATCCCGTACCCGTTCGGCGGCAAGCAGCGCCAGGTTCAGATCGACCTCGATCCGACCGCGCTCCAGGCCCGCGGCCTCTCGGGCCAGGACGTTGCCAACGCGCTCGCCGCCCAGAACCTCATCACGCCGGTCGGCACCCAGAAGATCGGCCAGTTCGAATACAACATCCAGCTCAACAACTCGCCGCTCCGGATCGACGAGCTCGGCAATCTGCCGATCAGGACCGTCAACGGCGCGATGGTCTACGTCCGCGACGTCGCGAGCGTGCGCGATGGCAATCCGCCGCAGACCAACATCGTCCATGTCGACGGCAACCGCTCGGTGCTGATGATGGTGCTGAAGGCGGGCGCGACCTCGACACTCGATATCATCGCCGGCATCAAGCAGAAGGTCATCGAGGTCAAGGACCAGCTGCCCGACGCACTGAAGATCGGCTTCATCGGTGATCAATCGGTGTTCGTCCGCGGCGCGATCCAGGGCGTTGCCTTCGAAGGTGTGATCGCGGCGCTGCTCACCAGCGTCATGATCCTGTTGTTCCTCGGCAGCTGGCGCTCGACCATCATCATCGCGGTCTCCATCCCGCTGTCGGTGCTGGGTGCCATCATCATGCTGTCGGCGATCGGCGAGACGCTGAACATCATGACACTCGGCGGCCTTGCGCTCGCCGTCGGCATTCTCGTCGACGACGCGACGGTCACGATCGAGAACATCAATTACCATCTGGAGCAGGGCAAGCCGGTCGAACAGTCGATCCTCGATGGTGCCAACCAGATCGTGACGCCGGCCTTTGTGTCGCTGCTCTGCATCTGCATCGTGTTCGTGCCGATGTTCTTCCTCACCGGCGTCGCGCGCTTCCTGTTCGTGCCGATGGCCGAAGCCGTGATGTTCGCGATGATCTGGTCGTTCATCCTGTCGCGCACGCTGGTGCCGACCATGGCGAACTACCTGCTGCATGCGCATGTCCATCACGAGGGCGGGCCGCCGAAGTCGCGCAATCCCTTCGTCTGGTTCCAGCGCGGCTTCGAGGCGCGGTTCGAGCGCATTCGCAGCTTCTATCGTGGTTTGCTCGGCCTCGCGTTGGTGCAGCGTGCGGTGTTCGTGATCGGCTTCCTCTGCGTGGTCGGCGCGTCCTTTGCCCTGGTGCCGTTCCTCGGGCGCAACTTCTTCCCCGCGGTCGATGCCGGCAACATCCTGATGCATGTCCGCATCCAGGTCGGCACCCGCGTCGAGGAGACCGCCAACCAGCTCGCCGACGTGCAGAAGGCGGTCCGCAAGTTGATCCCGGGCGAGATCGAGACCATGACCGACAACATCGGCATGCCGATCTCCGGCATCAACATGACCTACAACAACACCGGCGTGATCGGCCCGCAGGACGGCGACATCCAGATCAAGCTGAAAGAAGGCCATAAGCCGACCGAAGAGCATGTACGCGTGCTGCGTGAGCAGCTGCCGCGATTGTTCCCCGGCGTCAGCTTCGCGTTCCTGCCCGCCGACATCGTCAGCCAGATCCTGAACTTTGGCGCGCCGGCGCCGATCGACCTCCAGATTCGCGGCGCCAATGTCAGCGCCAATTTCGTTTACGCCAATAATCTGCTGGCCAAGGTCCGCAAGATTCCCGGCGTTGCCGATGCGCGCATCCAGCAATCGCCAAACAATCCGACATTCAATATCGATGTTGATCGCACCCGCGCGCAATATGTCGGTCTGACGGAACGTGACGTCACCAACAGCCTCGTCGTCAATCTCGCCGGCTCCTCGCAGGTCGCGCCGACCTACTACCTCAACCCCGACAACGGCGTGTCGTACTCGATCGTGATGCAGACGCCGCAATACCAGATCGACTCGCTCAGCGCGCTTCAGACGCTGCCGATCACCGCGACCGGCAATGCGCAATCGCCGATCCTCGGCGGCATCGCCGACATCAAGCGCTCGACCTCGAGCGCGGTGGTCTCGCAGTACGACATTCAGTCGATGGTGCAGATCTTCGCGACCACGTCGGGCCGCGATCTCGGGGCGGTCGCCGCCGACATCCGTCAGCTGATCGCGGACACCGCAAAGGAGGTGCCGAAGGGCTCGTCCGTGGTGCTGCTCGGTCAGGTGCAGACCATGAACAGCGCCTTTACTGGTCTCCTGTTCGGCCTGCTTGGCGCCGTCGTGCTGATCTATTTCCTGATCGTCGTGAACTTCCAGTCCTGGTCCGATCCCTTCGTCATCATCACGGCGTTGCCGGCCGCGCTCGCGGGCATCGTCTGGATGCTGTTCATGACGGAGACCACGCTGTCGGTGCCGGCGCTCACCGGTGCCATCATGTGCATGGGCGTTGCCACCGCCAACAGCGTGCTCGTGATCTCCTTCGCGCGTGAACGCTACGAGGAGCTCGGCGATCCCGTCGCCGCTGCGCTGGAAGCCGGTTTCGTCCGATTCCGCCCCGTCCTGATGACCGCGCTCGCCATGATCATCGGCATGGCACCCATGGCCTTGGGCCTCGGCGAGGGCGGTGAGCAGAATGCGCCGCTCGGCCGCGCCGTGATCGGCGGCCTGATCTTTGCAACCTTCGCCACGCTGATGTTTGTTCCCGTGGTGTTCAGCATGGTACACAAGAAACAAGGCGCCAAAGCCGCCGCCCCATTGGAGACTGCGCATGTCGCCCACTGAGACCCGCTCCCCGGTGTCGCACCGGAAATTGGGCATCTTCGGCGTGGTGGCGCTGATTGCGGCAGGCCTCGTCGTGGGCACGGGCATCCGTGCCCGCGAGGAGCAGGGCTCCAAGCTGAAGGAATGGACCGATGATCAGGCCATTCCGAGCGTTGCGGTGACCCAGCCCAACGCCAAGGCCCTCAACGCCACCATCGATCTGCCGGGCCGGCTGGAGGCCTATTACCGCGCGCCGATCTTCGCGCGCGTGTCGGGTTACCTGAAGAGCTGGAGCGCCGATATCGGCGCCCGCGTCAAGGCAGGGCAGGTGATTGCCGAGATCGAGGCGCCAGACCTCGATCAGCAGCTCTTGCAGGCCCGCGCCGACCTCGCTAGCCAGCAGGCCAGCGCCAGGCTGTCCGAAGCGACGCTGAACCGCCGCAAGACGCTGGTCGCCTCGAACTTCGTCTCGGCACAGGAGATCGACGAGCGCACTGCCGATCTCTCCAACAAGAACGCTGCCGTGCATTCGGGCCAGGCCAACGTGGAGCGGCTCGAAGCGCTGGCCGGCTACAAGAAGATCACCGCGCCGTTCGACGGCGTCGTCACCGCCCGCGACACCGACGTCGGCGCGCTGATCAATGCCGGCGGCGGGGCGGGTCCGGCTATGTTCGTGGTTTCTGACATCACCAAGCTGCGTGTTTACGTCAACGTGCCCCAGAACTATGTGCCGGCGGTCAAGATCGGCGCCAAGGCCACCATCACGCTCCCGGAATATCCGAATCGGTCGTTCCAGGCGACCGTGGAAGCCTCCTCCCAGTCCGTCGACGTCGCCTCGGGCACCACGCGGATGCAGCTCGGGCTCGACAATTCCAGCGGCGAGCTGATGCCCGGCGGTTATGCCAGCGTGAAGCTCAACTTGCAGCGCGACTCCGCGCCGCTCAGCATCCCCGCCAGTGCGTTGATCTTCAACAGCAATGGCCTGCGCGTTGCGACGGTCAGCCCGGACGACAAGGTACAGTTCAAGACCGTGACCATCGCGCGCGACCTCGGCCGCGAGATCGAACTTGCTTCGGGCATTACAGCGGACGACCGCGTCATCACGGCACCGCCGGACGGCCTGTCGGATGGGGATGCGGTGCGCGTGGTTGGCGCCAAGGCCAAGCCGGCGACTGCGTCGGAGAAGCAGGCACCGAAGAGCTAGGGCGCCTCGTGCCCCGGACGCAGCGCAGCATGAAGTGATGCGCTGCTGAGCCGGCCTCGTCTCGCCTCAAAGCACCGTGTTTCTTGCCGGATCCCGGCTCTGCGGAGCGGCCTTGCATGCCGCACCGCGTCCGGGACACGAGAGCTACGTCACCCGCCACTCCGGCACGCCGTCGGCCGCCATCGTGACCTCGCCGACTGATCCCACCGGCGTGCGATCCATGTTGAGCAGATGTGTCAGCGTCGCCGTGTCGCTCGCTGGAATCCGCGCTAGCGTGCGGCGAGCGTCTGCCGTCCGCAACATCACCACGCCATGCTCGATCTCGCCGCCGCGGCCGTAGAGCACGGTAAAGCTCTCGACCTTGCCCTTGCCAGTTGCCTCCGCGACGAATTCCGGCACGGCCCGCTTGTTGCGGTCGGCTTCCGCCTGCACGCTCGTCTCCTGCACCAGCGCCTCGCGCGGTGGCGTTTTCGACACCACCAGCGCGTGGTGCTTGGTGACAAAGCCGCCCTGGCCGTAGAGCAGACCGAGCTTGGCGCCGTCGCGCACGCGCCGCACCATCGCGCAGGCCGCGTGCGTCATGTAGGTATTGAGCGGGGCGCCGAAGAAGGTGAGGCCGCCGGTCACGGTCGGCTGCACGTCGGCATCCAGGCCAAGCGTGCGCCGCGCCATCTTCGGGACGCACGGGAAGCAGCTGTAGAGCTCGATGGCGTCGAACCTCTTGCCGTCGCCGCCTGCGAGATCCATCACGGCCTTCAGAACCGCGTTCTGCGGATGGCTCTCGTAGAACTGGTCGCGCAGGAGATAGTCGCGCGGCTCCTCCGCCGAGGCGCCGCCGAGCGGATAGACCAGCTTGCCCTCGGCAATGCCCGCCGTACGCGCCTTGGCAACGCTCGTCAGCAGCAGCGCGCCGCCCATGTTGACGCTGGGATTGGCGACCATGAGCTTATTGTAAGGCCATGCGATCAGGCGGTTGTCCGCGGTCGGCGTCGTGATTTCGTCAGGCGCATAGCGCCGCTTCAGCCAGGCATTGGGATTTTGCGCCGCGGCTTCGGAGTAGCGCGACCATAGTGTCCCGGATTCCGCCATCGCCTCGCGCGGCGTCTGGCCCCAATGAGCGGACGAAGCCGCCTCATAGAACGGATAGACGGTGACGGGGCGGAACACGCCGAGTCTCACTGCCAGCGGTTTCTGGAACGCTGCCCCGCGCTTGGGCTCCTCGACGTCGTGCGCGAATGGTGTCCATGGCAGCTTTGTCCCGGCGCGCTCAGCCTTGGTCGCGGTCGATTGCGCCTCGGCGCCGCAGATGGCCGCCACGGTGCATTCGCCCCGCGCGATGCGCTTCGCAGCCTCGTGGATATAGCGGATCGGGCTCTCGCCGCCGACCGGGCCGTAGTAACAATGCGAAGGCGAGATGCCGAGCCGCTGTGCCAGCAGCGCTTCCGGATCGCGATAGCGCCAGCTCAGAAAGTTCACGACGTCAAGCGACTGCACCTCGCCCAGCAGCTTTGCGCCGGCGTCTGCTTCCGCGCGCCGCAGCGCCTGTTCGAGCAGATCGAGCGGCTCGAGGCCATCAGTGATCTCCCTGGGACGGTCGACAATCTCGCCGACGCCGACGATGACGGGGATGCGGTCTGGGGAAACAGTCGTCATTGTTCTTGCTTCTTCACTCTCTGAGATCTCCGACCTCATCCTGAGGAGCCTGCGAAGCAGGCGTCTCGAAGGATAGGCCACGGGCGCTCATGGTTCGAGACGGCGCTTGCGCGCCTCCTCAGCATGAGGGTCCATCATTCCGCCACCAGCGCATTCATGTGCTCGACGGCCTCCGCAAACTCTTGCTTGAACTCCTGCACCACGGCGCCGGCCGACTTCACGCTGTCGATCAGCCCGACGCCCTGGCCGACGAAATAGCTGACGAGATCACGCGCCTTGGCATTGCCGCTCGCCGCCGCGCGGTCGATGGAGTTGAAGGCGTCGCGACTGATGATGCTCTGGAGCGGCATCGGCAGCGCGCCCGGGCTCTCCGGCGCGCGGTCCCAGGCATCGGTCCAGACCGAGCGGAGCTGTCGCGCCGGCTTGCCGGTACGGCCCTTCGAGCGCACCGCGTCGCGTGAGGACGCCGCGATCATCTTCTCGCGAAAAATCTCCGTGGTCTCGGCCTCGACGGTCGCAAGCCACACCGATCCGGTCCAGGCGCCGGCCGCGCCCATCGCCATGCAGGCCGCCATCTGCCGGCCCGTCATGATGCCGCCGGCGGCCAGCACCGGCACCTCGCGGATCGGCTTGATCGCCTTAATCACCTCCGGCACCAGCACCATGGTCGAGACCTCGCCGCAATGGCCGCCGGCTTCCGTGCCCTGCACCACGAGAATGTCGACGCCGGCTGCGACCTGGCGCAGCGCGTGCTCCTTGGCGCCGACAAGCGCAGCAACGGGCACGCCGTGGGTCTTGCCCATCTCGATCATGGCCTTCGGCGGCACGCCGAGTGCATTGGCGATGAGCCGGATCGGATGGCGGAACGAAACTTCGAGCAGCTCCAGCGCCGTCTTGGCGTCGAACGGCTGCGGCTGGTCGGCGGCGACCTCAGTGGTCGTCAGTTCAATGTCGTACTTCTTCAGGAGATCGCGCGCGTAGTTGCGGTGCTCTTGCGGCACGCGCGTTTCCAGGCTCTTCCAGGTGACGTTCTTCTCGCCCGCGGTGGAGATGTTTTCGGGGATCAGCACGTCGATGCCGTAGGGCTTGCCATCGACGTGATCGTCGATCCATCTCAGCTCGCGTTCGAGCGTATCAGGCGTGTGCACGGTGGCACCTAACACGCCAAAGCCGCCGGCGCGGCTGACGGCCGCAATGACGTCGCGGCAATGGCTGAAGGCGAGCAGCGGGAACTCGATCCCCAGCATGTCGCAAATTGGCGATTTCATGGCTCTCTCCCGGCGGTCTTCGCGTTCTCGTTGCTGTCGCGGCGAAGCAAAGCGACGCTAGCGGATCGTCGCTGGCGATGCCATGCCGGATTCGACGGCGCATCTTGCGTGGACACGCCGCGCGATGCTCCACTCGCAGGCTAACTCCTGGTGCATGGAGGGCTTCGGGATGGAGTCCGAAGCGCCGGCGCAGGCGGCAGCCAGGCGAGGTCGCATGACGCCAGCCTGAGGCCCGCGCCGGGCGCAGATCGAGCAGCCCTTGTCATCTGCCATTTGCGGGCTAATTAATGCAGGCGCATCTTTCCGCCGGAGCCTCTCGCATGACCGATACCCCTGCCTACGTGCCGCCCAAAGTCTGGACCTGGAACAAGGAAAATGGCGGGCAGTTCGCCAACATCAACCGCCCGATCGCCGGCCCCACCCACGACAAGGAGCTACCGGTCGGCCGCCATCCGCTCCAGCTCTATTCGTTGGCGACGCCGAACGGGGTGAAGGTGACGGTGATGCTGGAAGAGTTGCTGGCGCTCGGCCATAAGGGCGCCGAATACGACGCCTGGTTGATCAGGATCGGCAACGGTGACCAGTTCGGCAGCGGTTTTGTCGACATCAATCCGAACTCCAAGATCCCGGCGCTGATGGACCGCTCCGGGCCCGAGCCGATCCGGGTGTTCGAGTCCGGCTCGATCCTGTTCTACCTCGCCGAGAAGTTCGGCGCCTTCCTGCCGAAGGACGTCAAGACCCGCACTGAGGCGATGTCCTGGCTGTTCTGGCAGATGGGCAGCGCGCCCTATCTCGGCGGCGGCTTCGGCCATTTCTACGCCTACGCGCCGACCAAGATCGAATACGCCATCGATCGCTTCGCGATGGAGACCAAGCGCCAGCTCGATGTGCTCGACCGGCGGCTCGCCGACAACGAATATCTCGCGGGCAGCGAGTACACCATCGCCGATATGGCGGTGTGGCCCTGGTACGGCGCCCTCGCCAAGGGCTTGGTCTATGGCGCCGGCGAATTCCTCTCGGTGCAGGACTACAAGAACGTGCAGCGCTGGACCGATCAGATCGCCAAGCGCCCGGCCGTGAAGCGCGGCCGCATGGTCAATCGTGTCTCCGGCGATCCCGCCAGCCAGCTCCACGAGCGCCACGACGCGAGCGATTTCGAGACCAAGACGCAGGACAAGCTCTCGCCGGCGATGTAGCGCTTCTTCACCTCTCCCCGCCTGCGGGGAGAGGTCGGATCGCTCTTGCGATCCGGGTGAGGGGGAGTCTCCGCGAGAAGGTGCAGCGTCGACTCCTCTCATCGCGAGCGGCAGGCGCGATCGCATATGACTTT
The DNA here is from genome assembly GCF_023074095.1 of Bradyrhizobium sp. 137. NCBI lineage: Bacteria > Pseudomonadati > Pseudomonadota > Alphaproteobacteria > Hyphomicrobiales > Nitrobacteraceae > Bradyrhizobium > Bradyrhizobium sp. 137. Next base: position 5,552 of record NZ_JADPKU010000128.1, on the reverse strand, counting down.
TGGCGGCGTCCGAGCGCGCGCCTCGTCCTTCGAGACGACCGCTTCGCGGTCTCCTCAGGATGAGGCTAAGCGGCACTTGCCCGTTGAAGCTGCTGCCGCGCACTCGGTCCTTCATCCTGAGGGCCCGCCAACGGCGGGCGTCTCGAAGGATGGCCACAAAGAAGGGCTCTCCCAAATGCGACTACCCTGCCGCAAGCGAGGGAGGGAACAGAGAGTGCGGATCACGCCATGCTCAGCTCGTGGCGTCCCACCACCATCCAGTGCACCTCGTCCGGACCGTCCGCAAAGCGGAGGTGACGCACGTCCTGATACATCTCGGCCAGCGGCGTCCAGTGCGAGATGCCGGTGGCGCCGTGCATCTGGATAGCCTGGTCGATGATCTTGCAGGCGCGCTCCGGCACCATGGCCTTGACCATGGAGACCCAGACGCGGGCCTCCTTGTTGCCGAGCACGTCCATCGCCTTCGCGGCCTTCAGCACCATCAGCCGCATCGCCTCGATCTCGCAGCGGGCCTGCGCGATGATTTGCATGTTGCCGCCGAGATGGGCGATCTTCTTGCCGAAGGCTTCGCGGGTGAGGCCGCGCTGCACCATGAGGTCGAGCGCCTTCTCGGCCTTGCCGATGGTGCGCATGCAGTGATGGATGCGGCCGGGGCCAAGGCGGAGCTGCGAGATCTCGAAGCCGCGGCCCTCGCCGAGCAGGATGTTCTCCTTGGGCACCCGGACATTATTGAAGCGCATATGCATGTGGCCGCGCGGAGCGTGGTCCTGGCCGAACACGTACATCGGCCCGAGCACCTCGACGCCGGGCGTATCGCGCGGCACGAGGATCTGCGACTGCTGCTTGCTCGGTGCCGCATCCGGATTGGTCTTCACCATCACGATGAGGATCTTGCAGCGGGGGTCCCCTAAGCCTGAGATGTAGTACTTCTCGCCGTTGATGACCCATTCGTCGCCGACGAGTTTGGCCGTGGTCGAGATGTTCTTTGCGTCGGAGGAGGCGACGTTCGGCTCGGTCATGACGTAAGCCGAGCGGATCTCGCCGTTGAGCAGCGGCTTCAGCCATTTCTCCTTCTGCTCCTTGGTGCCGACGCGCTCCAGAACTTCCATGTTGCCGGTGTCGGGCGCCGAGCAATTCATGGTTTCGGATGCCAGCGGGCTCTTGCCGAGCTCGGAGGCGATATAGGCGTAGTCGAGATTCTTCAGGCCCTGGCCGGTCTCGTCATCGGGCAGGAAGAAGTTCCAGAGGCCTTCCTGCTTGGCCTTGTTCTTGGCCTTCTCGAGCACCTCGAGCTGCTTCGGCGTAAAGCTCCAGCGATCCTCCTTGTTCTCGCCGGCCTTGGCAAACTCGATCGACATCGGCTCGACGGTGTCGCGGATGAACTTCTTGACGTGGTCGTAGAGCGGGCGGACCTGGTCCGACATGCGCAAGTCGTTGAGCTCGTCGCCGGGATTGAGGGTGTAGTTGGTGGTGCGGGGAATGTAGGTGTGCTTTGTCATTGTTCCTCCCGGAGCGCTAGGATTCCGCTGAGCGCAAGAATAGTCGCAGCGCCGCCAAAGTGCGAGCGCGCATTTTTCACGCAGAGCCATGCCACGCGATGGAATATCGCCAAGGCGTTTGAAATGTTGTTTGAATGGTGATGAGGTTTCGCTGCGCTCGCGACAACCTCCGCTGTCATCGCCCGATTCAATCGGGCGATCCAGTATTCCAGAGACGACGGTGATTGAACCGAAAAGCCGCGGCGTACCGGATGCCCCGGTCCCGGCTCCGCTAATAGGCTACGCCGGGCACAAGCGCTCTCGGCCGGCGAAGCTTCAGCGGAGACGGCAAGCCGGGGCATGGCCCAGACCTAGTTCGGCATCCGATGCATCGCGCAGATCTTGTTGCCGTCGAGGTCGCGCAAATAAGCGAGATAGAGCTTGCCGCCTGGGCCCTGGCGGACACCGGGCGGATCCTCAATCGAGGTCGCACCGGCCGCGACTCCGGCCGCGTGCCAAGCCTCGACCTGCTCCGGCGAATTGCAGGCAAAGCCGATCGTGCCGCCATTCGCGCAGGTCGCCGGTTCGCCGTTGATCGGCTTCGACACCGAGAACACACCGGTCTTGGTGATGTAGAAGATGCGATGGCCGTCGACCCTGGCCGGCCGCACCTCGAGCGTGCCGAGCAGCTTGTCGTAGAACGCCTTGGCCTTGTCGAGATCGTTGGTGCCGATCATCACGTGCGAGAACATTTGCCCATTCCCTCCGAGTTTGGAGCCCGGATGGAGCGCAGCGAAATCCGGGTCTGTTTGCTTTTGGCTGTCCCGGATTACGCTGCGCTCCATCCGGGTTAACGAGATCAAAACGCCGTATAGCCGCCGTCGATCACGAATGTATCGGCGGTGTGATACGACGACGCCTTGCTCATCAGATACACTGCAATGCCGCCGAAATCGGATGCCTCACCGAAGCGCCGCACCGGAATGCGCGGCATCACGTTGGCGACGAACTTGTCGTTGGCCATGAGCCCCGCGGTCATGTCGCTCTTGATCCAGCCCGGCAGGATCGCGTTCGCGGTGACCCCGTAACGCGCGAGCTCGACGCCGAGCGCACGCACCAGCGCGTTGATGGCGGCCTTGGTCGCCGCATAATGCTCGTTGCGCGCGGTGCCGAAGATCGAGGCGAGGCTCGAGGTCGCAACCAGCCGGCCGAAGGGGTCGCCGGCATTGGCACGCTCGGTCATGTGCTTTGCCGCGGCCTGGAACGCGTGGAATACGCCGTCGAGATTGGTCGAAAACATCGTGCGCCATTCCTGTTCGGTGCGCTCGATGAACGAGCGCCGCCCGCCGCCACCGATGCCTGCGTTGGCAAAGCAGCCGTCAACCCGACCGAACGCGTCGAGCGTCGCCTTCATCGCAGCATCGACCGAGGCCGGATCGGTGACGTCGCAGACGCGGGTGTCAACTTTGCCGGCAAGGCCGGCCAGGCTCGCGGCAGCAGCCTTGTTCTTGTCAGCATTGCGGCCCCAGATCGAGACGTTGCAGCCCTGGCCGGCGAGCGCCTGCGCAATGCCGAGCCCGATGCCGCCATTGCCGCCGGTGATCACGGCGACGCGGCCGGAAAGGTCGAAAAGGTTCATGGCGCGTTTCCTGTTTTGGCCTGCGGCGGATCAGCCGCTGCGCGCAAGATTGCTTGCTATGCTCTGATCACCATGGACAAGACCGCGCCAAAAATCAAATATGCGCCCGGAAAAACAAATTCCGGTCTGCGAAACTGACGCAGGCGGCAAGCTGACGAGGAAACCATGCAGTTCAAACACGTCACGCTCGATCTCGATGGTTCGGTCGCGATCCTCAAGCTCGACCATCAGGAGGTGATGAACGCAGTCTCCTTGGACATGCTGGGCGGCCTTGCCGAAGCTCTGGATGCGATCGAGGAGAAGAAGGATGAGGTGCGCTGCGTCGTTTTGACCGGCGCTGGGCGGGCGTTCTGCACCGGGGCAAATCTCCAGGGCCGCAACAACCAGCCGAAGAAGACCAAGGCCGGCCTGACGCTGGAGACCGGCTTTCATCCGTTCCTGCGCCGCATCCGCAACCTGCATTGCCCGATCGTGACCGCGGTCAACGGTCCCGCCGCCGGCGCCGGCATGAGCTTCGCGCTGCTCGGTGACATGATCCTGTGCGCGCGCTCGTCCTATTTCCTGCAAGCCTTCCGCCGCATCGGTCTTGTGCCGGATTGCGGCTCCACCTGGCTCTTGCCGCGCCTGATCGGTCGGGCGCGCTCGATCGAATTGTCGCTGATGGGCGAGCGGCTGCCGGCCGAGAAGGCATTGGAATGGGGCCTCGTCAACCGCGTCTATGATGACGGCGTGCTGATGGAGGAGGCGATGAAGCTCGCACGCGAGCTCGCCAGCGGCCCGACGGTGGCGCTGTCGCTGATCCGCAAACTCTACTGGGACAGCCCGGAAAATTCTTTCGAGGATCAGCTTAACCTCGAATTCCAGTGCCAGCTTCGAGCGGGCGACACCGATGACTTCCGCGAAGGCGTCGGCGCGTTCCTGGAGAAGCGCCCCGCGCAGTTCAAAGGCAAATGATCGAGGCGGAGCTTTCCCGCAGCGTCGCGCGCTGGTGTCCCGGTGCGACCGGCGTCGCCGGCGCGGCCAAGCTCTCTGGCGGCGCCAGTCAGGAAACGTGGCGCTTCGATATCGTGCATCCCGATGGGCTGATAGGCGCAATCCTGCGCCGCTCGCCGAAGGGCTATGGCGCCGCGCCAACGCGCGCGGCAGGCCTCGCCGCTGAAGCGCAGCTGATGCAGCTCGCCTATGAGGCTGGCGTGCCGTCGCCGCGCGTGATGCATGTGCTCACGCCGGAGGACGATCTCGGCACGGGCTTCATCATGCAGCGGATCGAGGGCGAGACTATCGCCCGCAAGATCCTTCGCGATGAGGAGTTCGCAGCCGCACGGCCGCTGCTGGCGCGGCAGATCGGCGACGTGCTCGCCGGTTTGCACAAGCTGCCGCTGCACAAGCTGCCGGAGCTGCGCCGCATGACCGCGGCGAAGGAGGTCGATGAGTTCGAGCGCGACTATCGCAGCCTGAACTGGCCCAAGCCCGTGTTCGAGCTGGCGCTGCGCTGGCTGCGCGACCACGATCCCGGTCCCTCGGCGGAGGAGACGTTGGTACATGGCGATTTCCGCAACGGCAATCTTATCATCGGCGCCGACGGTATCCGTGCCGTGCTGGACTGGGAGCTCGCCCATCTCGGCGATCCCATGGAGGATCTCGGTTGGGTCTGCGTCAACTCGTGGCGTTTCGGCGAGATCGACAAGCCGGTTGGCGGCTTCGGCTCGCGCGAGGAGCTGTTTGCGGGCTATGAGGCCGCGGGCCGCAAGGTCGATCCGCCGCGCGTGAAATTCTGGGAAGTAATGGGCACGCTGCGCTGGGGCATCATGTGCGGCGGCATGATGCAGCGGTTTCGCGAGGGGCCTGACCATTCCATGGAGCGCGCCATGATCGGACGCCGCGCCTCCGAGACCGAGATCGATCTGTTGCGGCTGCTGGCGCCGCGCGGGAGCTGATGCATGCAGGACGAACCCACGCCGATCGAGCTGACAAAGTCAGTCGCCGATTTCTTGCGCAACGAGATCACGCCGCTGATCTCCGGCCACCAGGCTTTCAAGCTGCGCGTCGCCATCAACATCCTCGATCTCGTGACGCGGCAGCTGACGCGGGAGGAGGGCAGCGATGCGGCGGAGGTGGAGCGGCTGCGCGCGCTGCTGGGCATGGACGGTTCATTGATCGAGCTCAACCGCACGCTCGCGATGCGCATTGCCAAAGGCGAGATCGATCTCGCAACGCCGGGCCTTGCCGAGCACCTCTGGCAGACCACGATGGACAAGCTCGCAGTCGATCAGCCGAATTACGCGTCATACAAGCGAGAGCTGTCGCGAGGCGGGTAGCTCTCTCCCCGTCATTGCTGTCGATGTTCAATAATTCGCTGATTGGATCGCGGTGGTCTTGGTAGCGGCGAAGGCCTTGGGAGTTTGTCCTGCCAAGGCCTGATGGGGTCTGTGGTT
>NZ_JADPKU010000030.1:0-77002 GCF_023074095.1 Bradyrhizobium sp. 137 | reverse complement strand
GAAGCTGCCGCGTAACAGGCCATAGGAATGAAGCTGGCGCAACCATGCGGCATCGCTCACATCGCTTTTGCGCCCGGGCACGTTCTTTGCGTAGCGAGCATTGACCAGAATGACCTCAAACCCGCGCTGCTCCAGGATCTCGTAAACCGGGATCCAATAGACCCCGGTGGATTCCATCGCGACACTCGTCACGCCGCAGGCCTTAAACCAGTCCGTCAGATGATGCAGGTCTTCTGTGAATGTGCCGAAGGTGCGCACTGGTATATCAGTGCAGGCTGGGTTCACCGCAGCCATGTGCATCTTTGATCCGATGTCGATGGCGGCCGCGCCGACATTGACCGGCTTCAACTCCGGGCGGTCACCCGTCGTCATCTTGGGCATAAGCAGGTCCTCCATTTAAAAATGGGCAGGAGGGTCAGGGTTATGCCAATCGTCATCTTCCTAATCGGGATCGCCGCCGGAGCAGCGTCACCACTCCCAAGTTCGCATGCACCCATGGACCACGTTTTTTAACGGGGATTCTGCCTCCAATAAGCTGACGGCCGCTACCCTCCCAGCCAAGAAGATACCACAAGGCTGTTTCTACCCCGCGCAGGCGCGCCACAACGCTGGACAGTTTTTTAGGATATCCCGCTCGGCCTTCAACCTGGCGACCTCACGGCGCAACCGCTCGATCTCCTGCTGCTCCGGCTTCATCTGCCCGTGGCCGGGAAAGGCCTGCACCGGATCGGAGCCGAACTCTTTCACCCATTTGCGCAGAACGTTCTCATGAACATCCAGGTCGCGCCCGGCCTGCGCCACCGACACCCCACGCTCCCTAACCAGCTTGACCGCCTCGATCTTGAACTCGCGACTGAACTTCCGTCTCTTCATCGCCCACCTCCGGCTTCATGAAACACCAAATCCTGGTGTCCATCAAACCGGCAGCAGCTCACACGGAGGTCGCTACGCTCGATCTAAATCGACAAGATATGGACCAAGTCTTCGGTCTGAGCTTGGATAGCTCCGTTTCCATAGATGACAATCTCGGCTTCGTCAGCTCTGCGAACTGTCAACTTGGCCGTCGAGGAGCAAAGTGGAAGGCCGTTCGATGTAATCGTGGTCAAGTCATCACGAACCCAGTCCTCTTTGCACAACTCGAGCGCTTCCCGGAAGTTCTCGAGAAAACAGTCATTGACACTCACTTTCATCAGCGCAGCCGCGGTTCGCAATCCGTTCTCGGTCACCGACTTGTTCTCACTCGTTGCCCGGCGCTGGCCTGTTTTAACCCCTAGTGGCCTGATTTGAATTTCGCAGTGGCCTGTTTTGTTCTATGCGACTTTTGACGTGTATCTTCCAGCGGAACATCCGGGGCGGCATGTACATTAATGGATTGGGAAAGGATGGACCAATTCGGGAGGTTGGCCATGGGCATCGAGCGTATGCGACCGCCGAAGTACTGGCGAATGCGAGCGGAGGAGTTTCGTACCAAGGCTGATAACTGCGAGTTTCCAGAGACGAGGGAGAGCCTCCGTAAGGTCGCCAAGACTTACGAAGTCCTCGCTAGCCGCGCCGAGAAAATCCGACCCGTGCAGGACGTAGCAGAGTAGGGCCGCCTCAGTTGGCGGCCTCTTTCTTATCTAAATCAGGTTCCTCAAACGGAAGCTGCAACGTGTCACCCCGACGCGGCAATACCTGATCCACCATGTGCAGGAATCGCTGCCAACCGAAACCGTTCGCAATGGCGAGCCGCTGAAACATCATCAAACTGTGCAGGTGCTGCGCCAGCATGGGGTCGCCAACATCCTCCGTAAGCCATTGATGCATTTTATTCGGGCGATGTCCTTTTTCATTGTTCGGAGTCTTGACGCGCAATTCCCTCAGTAGCCCCGGGGCTAGGCGCTCGAAAAGATTGTTTGTGTAATGTCCAACAACGCTATAGCGGTTTTTAGACATGCCGGGCCACTTCCAGCCCTTTAGTTTGTAAATGTTCTCGTAGAAATCATCCGGGAACTTCTTCACCCATGCGGCAAGCTCTTTTCGGACAATGATTGCCAAGTATTCTTGCAGAGCATTTTGCGGGCGAACTTTCTCGTAGCCAGTTGCCTCATCGATCAGCGCAACGACCGCAGTATGCGCGAGGGCGCGGGTAAGAATTTCCGCCTTTTGAGCTTTAGCGAGTTGCTGCTTTTGCAGGGCTCCCGCCTCTCTCGCACGCAGCCAGGTGTCGCAGACTGCGACCAGGCACCCCCGCCCGCAGCGGCCAAGCGTCGGCTGACGCCTAGGTCGACCAGGCTCGATGGGCACTCAGGCAGTCGGCTTCAGAAGCTGCGAGATCGCCGTAACCAGTTGCGACGGCGCGAACGGCTTTCCGATGAGGATGCTGTTCGGCACGCCTTAGGACTTCCACTGCTCGGCGTGTCCGCCGATCATGTAGATCACCGGAAAATCGGGATCGATCTCGCGGATCCTTCGGGCGAGGAGCCGGCCGTCCAGCCCCGGCGCCGATGCCGACGTCCGTCAGCACTGCACGATATCTGGAGCGGTCGTCGCGAAACCGAGAAAGCGCCTCTTGCCCCGAGTGCGTGACGTCCGCCTTCGAACGCGCCATCCGATAGAGCTCCCTGCACAGGTTGCTGGATCGTGGATTCGTCCTCGACACCAGAATGGAATGGCATCGGTCACGCACGGCTCCGAAAACAACCCGAAATGGACTATTCGCCGGCGGCCTCGGGCGCGTCGTCACTGGTAGCGTCTCGAGGTCGTTCGGCCTGCTCCTTCAGGTCGGCCGCCTTCCCGACCACTCCGGCCGTGACCCCCAGATCAGCGACCGCGTTCGAAAACCTGAGCAGGGTCGTCGAGCCGCGCCTGGAGCCTTTCATCGGCATCACCTATCGCCCGCACAGCGAGCTGCAAAGCCATCACGCGGAAGCGTCATTACCCTAGCAATTCGATGTGTTTCGTGGCTGGACGGAACGCACGCGGTCAGGCCGCTGGGACCGGAGCATCGCCGCGCCGGGGTTCCGGACACCTATCCATTCGGGCTGTGAAGCGGCCGCCCACAGGAGTTCAGGAACGGTGATGCAATGCCATCCGTGCGAAGCAAAAGTGCAGTTCATGTTGCGGCGAGCGACGCGCGAACGATCCTCGCCGGGAACAAGCGGCAATCATGCCGGTTGTGATCCGCGGGCGTCAGCTTACTCCCTGACGCCTTTTTGCATAAGGTGCCGCCGCAGCTGTGGACGGGAAGATTTTTCGATCTCTGGTACAAAAATGCCGTCATCTACAGCCTGAACGTCGCCACCTACAAGGACGGCAACGGCGACGGCATCGGCGACTTCGCAGGGCTGATCGAGCAATTGGATCATATCGCCCAGCTGGGGGTAACTTGCCTGTGGCTGCTTCCGTTCTATCCCAGCCCGGGGCTGGATCACGGCTACGACGTCACTGATTACTACAATGTGGCGCCGGCCCTCGGCACGCTTGGTGACTTCGTCGAGTTCAGCCATCAGGCGAGACTCCGCGGATTGCGGCTGATCGTCGACTTGCCGATCAACCATACGTCGGAGCAGCACCCGTGGTTTCAGCAGGCGCGAGCCGGCCCTGCGTCGCCCTATCGCAAATACTATGTATGGGCGAACACGGAGCCGGAGAACAGCGCAGACGGGATTGTGTTCCCTGGCTTTCAATCCAGTGTCTGGACCTACGACCTGCGCGCCCGAGCCTGGTACTATCATCGCTTCTATCAATATCAGCCCGACCTCGACATCACCTGCCCCGCCGTTCGCGAGGAAATCTTCAAGATTCTCGGCTTCTGGCTGGAGCTCGGTGTATCCGGTTTCCGGATCGATGCGGCCCCGTTCGTCGTCGAAGAGGTCCGTCCGAACCGATCGCCGAAACGTCACTACGAGTTCTTTGGCGAAATGCGCGACTTCCTGTCGTGGCGCAAGGGCGACTCGGTGCTGCTGGCGGAAGCCAACGTGCGCGCCTCCGAACTCCCGAGATATTTCGGCGACGGCTCGCGCATCCACATGCTGTTCGCCTTCCTGGTCAATCAGCACCTGTTTCTGTCGCTTGCGGAAGACCGAGCCGAGCCGCTGCGGCGATGTCTGACCACACTTCCGAAGCTGCCGCAGTCCGCCCAGTGGGCCCAGTTTCTGCGCAACCATGATGAGTTGGACCTGAGCCGCCTGCCACCCGAGCAGCGCGATCAAGTGTATGCGGCGTTTGCGCCAGAACCGAAAATGCAACTGTACGGACGCGGCATTCGCCGCCGCCTCGCGGGCATGCTGGGCAATGATCGCCGGCGGATCGAGCTGGCATTCAGCCTCCTGTTCAGTCTTCCGGGCACGCCGGTCATTACGGCGATGAATTGGGAATGGGGGACGATCTCAGCCTGCCCGAACGGTGGCCGGTTCGAACGTGCATGCAATGGACCGACGATCCCAACGGCGGATTCTCGACGGCACCGAACGACCGTTTGCTGCACTCGGCGATCACCGATGGCGAGTTCGGTTCGAAGCAAGTCAACGCCGCCGCGCAGCAGCGCGATCCGAATTCACTGTTCAACTGGCTGCGTCGGCTCACCGAGATGCGGAAAACTTGCCCGGAGATAGGTTGGGGCGATTGCAACTTGCCGCAAGCCGCCTCCTCGTCAGTCCTGGTGCAGCATTATATGCTGGAAGGAAAATCCGTGCTTGTCCTGCACAACCTTGGGCCGGGCGAATGCACGACGGTACTTCACGAGCTTTCGGGCGGCCACAAGCTGATCGATCTTTTCGGAAATCGAGTCTACCCCGCGAAAGGCACCCCTGCCGGCGAGATCGAACTCGATGGCTATGGCTATCGTTGGTTTCGGATCGACTCTGGCTGATGCGATCGCGTCCTTAATCCATCGTCGGGCTACCGGGCATAAAGATGCGGATCTGAGCCCGGCAGTCGCGGTGAGCCGAGCGCTTCGCCGCGCGTGACTCTGCGCTCACCCTCTTGGGGCCGCGACAACCTTAGCCCTCGCCTCGCATCGCGTCCGCAAGTCCTCCAGTTCGTCGGCGGAGAGATGCTCAATACCGACGAAGGAATTCTGGGCGGTACCGGTCCGGATGAGTTCGTCCAGCTTCACCTGTATGGCTGCGCTGTCCCGGTTCTGCGAGTTTTGGATCAGGAACACCATCAGAAACGTTACGATAGTCGTGCTGGTGTTGATGACGAGCTGCCAGGTGTCGGAGAACCGGAAGAGAGGTCCGGTAACCGCCCAGATGACGATGGCCGCGCAAGCCAGGACAAACGTGGATGCGCGTCCAGCCGCCTGCGAGGCTGTATTGGCAATCGAGGCGAAGAACCGCGGATGTCGCTCGGGTCCGTGCTGGCTTTGCCGCATGCTGTACACCTTTCTGTTTTCCTAGACGCCCCTCGATTCGGGCAGGCGTACCGATAAACGTGCAGTCCCGCCGCGGTTGCAGCCTAAACGCGTCGTTTGGTATCGGAAGGATTCTGCTAGGCGCATGGCCCCGGCGGCGTAGAGTTGACGTACTGAGCGGCATCAGTGCGTGTCCTGGAATGACAAACCCTGCAGCGGCCGATTGCCGCCGGGCCGGTTACGTTGGGAGCCGGATCGGTCAACGACCGAGCCGCCCCTGGACCTTCTTGGGGCTGCTGCCGAACTTCTTCACCGCCTTCTTCACTGCCGCCTTCGAGCGCCCAATTTTCGCGGCTTCGTAGCGGACTTCGTAGTCCTGTCCGCCCGCCACGCGGGCGCGATCCTGGTTGCGGCCCGGCTCGTCTGCTTCTTCGCTTTTTGGCATCAGTAGAGTCCTCTTGCTTCGCCAGCGCAGGAAGAAATGCCGCGGTTCCGATGTCAGGAGTGTCGATCACGGCCAGCAGTTGGCGTCTGCACTCGCCTGGAGCAGTTTGCGGTAGTGACCTTCGTACGCGCGGGCCATCCGCTCCGCCGTGAAGCGCTCCTCGAAGCGGGCCCGAACCGTGCGGCGGTCAATTCTGTCCAGGTGATTCAGGGCCCGGACCGCCTCCTCCTCGCTCTCCACGATAAAGCCGGTGACCCCGTGCTCGACCACCTCGGGCACCGAACCCGCCCGGTAGGCGATCACGGGCGTGCCGCAGGCCATCGCCTCGATCATCACGAGACCGAACGGCTCCGGCCATTTGATCGGAAACAGCAAGGCCGCCGCTTCGGCCAGAAACGGCTGTTTCCCCCGCTCGTCGACCTCGCCGACGAGATCGACGTTTCCGCCGTCGATCTCCGGCTCGAGATGCTTCTTGAAATAGCCCCTTTCTCCTCTCGGAACCTTCGCCGCGATCCGCAGCGGCATTCCGACCGCACGCGCGATGCGAATGGCATCGTCGGGCCCCTTGTCGGGCGTGAGGCGTCCAAGAAAGGCCAGGTAGGAGCCGGGTTCATACGAGGCGCGAAACAGATCGGCCGGCAAGCCGTGATGCACGGTGCCGCACCAATTCGCGGTGGCGAGCGGAGCCCGCTGGCTGTCGGAGATCGAGACGAAGCATGCGGCCCGAAACTGCCGAACCACCTCGTCTATACAGGGGATGTCGAGCCGCCCGTGTAGGGTGGTCAGAAACGGCGTTCCGGATCGCGCCAGCACGGGCAAGTGAGCCCAGTCGAGATGAGCATGGATGATGTCGAATTCTCGGGCGCGACCGGCGACCGCCTCTAGCAACATCGCGCAGACCGCGTTCGGGTCGGGATGTGGGCGGCCTAGGCGCAGGGCGCGGGGCCAGACCGCATGCAGCTGTCCGCGCGTCCTCGAGTCGCCGCTGGCGAACAGCGTCACGTCATGGCCGAGTTCGACAAGTTCGTCCACCAGCCAGGCGACGACGCGTTCGGTCCCGCCGTAGAGCTTGGGAGGGACACTCTCGGCAAGCGGCGCGAGTTGGGCGATCCGCATCGACCGGGCCGCCATCAGCCTTCGGAGGTGCGTGAGGTGCCGCACACCAGCAGGATGCCCAAGAGAACCGCGAACAAGAACCATCCCGCCGAGATTTCGGCATTCCCGTGCGAATGCTGACGTGGCGCGAACACGGCTGTCATGACTGTCTCGCAGAACAATCGCGACCAACGGCGGCCGTCAAGGTTCGTTCCCTTCGCGTCGGCACTTGCCCCGGCTCTGGAGGGAACGAATTCTCAGGCCGGTGTTGAATCGGCATGTGTGCTGTGGCGTTGCGTCAGTCTCGTTCGGGAGTATCGCGTGTCCATGGCGCCGTCAAAGCTGCTATTCCTGGTTTCGTCGAGCCGTGTGATCCCACGTTGCGCGAGAGGCCGCCGCGCGGCGAAGACTGGGTCTACGAAATCAAGGCCGACGGCTACCGCGCGCAGCTGCACCTGCGAGATGGGGACGCCAAGGTCTATTCACGCACAGGCCTGGACTGGACCGAACAATTCTCCTCGATCGCCGCGAGCGCCGACCTGATCAAGGCAAACAGTGCGATCATCGACGGCGAGGCCGTGGTGTACGGCAGTGGCGGCCTGCCGGACTTCCAGCAGCTCAGGCGGGAGCTCGGCACCAAGCGCAGCGAGCGTGTGCGCTACCACGCGTTCGATCTCCTGTACCTCGGCGGCTATGACTTGCGTGCCGTCGCGTATGAGGATCGCAAGCGCCTGCTGCAGGGCCTTCTGAAGGACGCGCCAAAAACCTTCATCTATGTCGAGGCGCTTGCGGCCGACGGCAACGTGATCTTCGACAAGGGGTGCAAGCTGGGGCTGGAAGGCTTGGTCGCCAAGCGGCTGGGCGAGCCGTACCGCTCGGGCAGGCAGGAGAGCTGGATCAAGCTCAAGTGCAAGAAGAGCGAGACCTTTCCGATCGTCGCCTTCGTGGAGAAGCTTGGGGCGCGCCCGCGCAAAGTCGCGTCTCTCTACATCGGCCGGCAAGATCACGGCAAGCTGCTCTACGCCGGCAAGGTGCGTACCGGTTACACCGAGACGACGGCGCGCGAATTGCGCGAGCGCCTGGATCCGTTGATCCGCAAGACTTCTCCGCTCGATCTGGCGGTCAAAAAGCCGAAGGCGACTTGGGTCGAGCCGACCGTTGAGATCGAGGTCCAATATGGCGCGCTGACAGATGATGGCCTGCTCCGCGAAGCCGTGTTCAAGGGCTTTCGCGATGATCTTGCGGTGCGCAAGGTACAAGGCGCCGCGGCTGGTACCGTCCGTCGCCGGCCGACCAAAACTGGGCGTCCCCCGAGAGAACATCCTGCAGCTTCTGCCCGAAGCAGTTGCTCCGTCGAAAGAAGAACTCGCAGACTATTGGACCAGGGTCTGGAAGAAGGCGCTGCCGCACCTCGGGCATCGTCCGCTGAAGCTCGTGCGTCACGTGCACGGCACGACCTTCTATCACAAGGGGCCGCTGCCGAAGGACATTCCGGCGGCCGTGCATCAGCTTCGTATTCAGAAACGCGAGGGCGGCCAGGGAACGCGCCTGTGGATCGACAGCCTGGATGGTTTCCTTGGGCTCGTCGAGATCGGCGCCGTCGAGTTGCACCCGTGGAATGCGACCGTCGAGGACTTCGAACATGCCGACCGCCTCGTGATCGATCTCGATCCCGGCGAGGGCGTCGACTGGGATGCCGTGGTGGAGACCGCGCTCGATCTGCGCGCGCTGATGAAACGAGAGGGTTTCGAGACCTGGCCAAAGCTCACCGGCGGCAAAGGAATTCATCTGATGGCGCCACTGGATCAGCCGGTGCTGCACGACAAGGCGCATCGGGTCGCGCATCAGCTGGTCTCCGCGCTCGCAGCGCGCCATCCAGATCGCTACCTCCTGTCTGCCCAGGCAAAGCGTCGCGATCGCATCTTCCTGGACTATCTGCGCAATGGCCGCGGCACCACCGCCATCGGCACCTATTCCCCGAGAGCCCGAGAGGGATTTCCGATCGCAGCGCCCGTGACCTGGAAGCGCATCGAGAGCGGGATCGCGCCGGACGCCTTCACCATCGACAGTCCATTCCGCGCCAACTCGAGGAGGTGACCGATATGTCGGACGCATTCGATCAATGGGTGGAATGGCGCTGCAAGCCTCTGGGCGACAGGCGCAGCATTCCTGCCGATCTCTACGGCGCGGTGATGTCACTGCCTGAAACCGATCGATCGGACCGGCAGAGGGTGAACGAGGCGGTTCGCCGCCATGACACGGCTCGCCGCGAGGGCAGGACCATATGGCTCTACCTTGATGACTACGAGAACGGCGAGTCGCGCACGATGGGCGATCCCGAATGGGTGAAGGTATTTGCATCGGGGCGTGCGGCCGACGCCTGGCTCCAGGACAACGATCCCCAAGGCGTTGCCTGGGAATATGAAGTGGAAGGCGGTCCAGTCGAGGGATCGGTGTGGCTCTGCTTGCCCGATCCGGCGTCCAAGGCGATCGGTGAGCCCGATTGGATCAAGCTCTTTGCCTCGAAAGAGCGCGCGCAAAAATGGCTTGAGGAGAACGAGCCAAAGCGCGACATTTGGCAGTACCCGGTCCAGGAGTGACGCGCATGAGTACGTTCGTTGACAGCTCGGTGTGGTTCGCTGCGGCCGCCAAGCGGGACGCCCAGAATGAGCGCGCCAAGTCGATCCTTCAGAGCATCGACCAATACCTCACGACGGACTTGGTGCTGGTCGAGACGTGCCAGCTTTTAAAAGCCCAATTTGGCCGCGGCGCGGCGGAAGTCTTCTGGGAGCGGCTGCGCGGCACCGGGGTTCGGATTGAACCCATCGTCCGCGCCGATCTGGACGCGGCTTCGGAGATAGGGGCGCGCTTCCCGAACGAGAGCTTTTCCTTCATCGACCGAACGAGTTTTGCCCTGATGGAGCGCATGGGGATCACGCGAGCAGCGACCTTCAACCCGGGCTTCCCAGCGTACCGACCCCACCGCGGTCGCAAGCGCCCCTTCCAGATCCTTAGCGACGGCCACAGCGAAGTCTTCGTGGCGCTCAGAGAAGCGCTGCTTGAACGCCGGCCCGTTCAGGTAAGCCGTGACGGCAAGTGCCAGACGGTCTGCCCTTACATTCTGGGCCACGCCACCGGCGAGGAGCGCGCATTCGTCCTCCTGGTGGATGGAAGTTCGCGCACGAAGCGTCCGGTCCAGGCCAAGTGGATCTGCCTTCGGCTGTCGAAGATCGAGGACGTTCGCTTTGCCGATGAGCCCTGGATCGAGCAAGACTACCCCGGTCCGGTGCAGCGATGTGTCGATCAGGTGCACTTGGAGGCGACGCGACTAGGACAGCCTCTGGCATAGCGTGGGCTAAGGTCTGTACTCACAAACGTCGGCTCCACATGCCAAAGCGGAAGTCACCCCGCTTGAGCGTGATCGGCGGCTCGTGACCCAAACCGGGCCACTACAGCAATCCGCCCTTGAAGCGAGTGGACGTGGAGCGCATGGGGAAGTGGATTGACCACCCATTTCTGCTCCGCAGCTTGCACAGCTTTGCGCGTGCGTATCAAATACCCCCTTTGAACAGGCGCCCTCGAGCGCCATTTCAGCGGGAGAATAGGACTCGTCTAGTGACTGCATTGATCTTCGCTCTCACCGTCTCCGCATCCGCACAGTCAAACCGCCAAGAGCTGAAGCGCGCCGATCTGACAGGCACCGATATGGAGATTATCGTCAGCGTGGTCGACGTGCCGCCGGGAAACGAGCTGCCTAGACATACTCACCATGGAGAAGAGGCCGTGTACGTTCTCGACGGCGCCACATTATCGCTTCCTGACGGCAAAGAAGTGTCGTTCCCCGCCGGCAGGGTCTCCATCAACAAACGGGATGTCCCTCACGCCGGGTTCAAGATCGCAGGGGACAAAACCCTCAAAATGCTGACTGTCCACATCGTCGACAAAGGCAAGCCGCTTGTCGAGCCGGCGCATTGACTGGCTCAATTCATGATGAGCAGGACGCCGCGCGGATGCGGTGTCCCGCTGTCCTGAAGGAATGAGTGATTTTGCCGCTTGCGCTGAGGCACATTACCGGTCCAGCTTCTAGTCCATCACCTCGGTCTGGCGCTTGGCGGTCGACCGGCAGCAGGCTTTGCAAAGCGGCTAATGCTGCCGGTGAGCAAAGATACGCTTCTTCGGGTAGTTCGGCGCCGTAGCCATCCCCCAGCTGGCCCGCTAAGGGTTATCGGCATTGATGACTGGGCTTGGCGGCGCAATCACCGATACGCGAGCATCATCTGCAACCTGGAAAGGCGCCGGGTGGTCACCCTGCTGCCGGATCGTGAACCAGCGACCGCTCAAGCCTGGGCTCATCCCACGTCGCAATCGTCGCCCGCGATCGTGGCGGGGGATATGGCGAAGCAGCAGCAAAGGCCCTGCCGCACGGTGCAGGTCGCCGATCGTTGGCATCTGATGGAGAACGCCAGTCGGGCTTTCCTCGATTCCGTGCGCAAGTCGATGCGCCAGATACGCATCGTCATCGGTGCGACCACGATCGGTCCCAAGCTGCTCACGGCCGCTGAGCGCCTCCAGTATGAGGGCTATCTGCGCCGCGAGGAGACCAACGCGGCTACCCTGACTCTGTCGAATAATGGCTACCTATCAAGCAGAGCGTGCGTCAAACCGGCCATAGCAGGAAGCTGGTGCGACAGGTGGTCCGCGGCGAACGTCACGACGACTTCCGAACCCGGAAAAGTTCGTTGGATATGCACTTGCCGTGGTTCGACGATCAATGGGCGTCCGGCTGCCGCAAATGGAGCTGAACTTTGGCGCCGCTTAGCAGCGCGTGGCTTCCGAGGCTCGCTCCGCGTCATCAGCGAATGGGCAACTCGCAGACGACAGGCTGAAAAGGCCGACGCGCGAAATCTTCAGAGGATTCCGTCTGCCAGGACGATCGCGCGGCTAATGACAATCGGCCGGGACTTGCTAACGAAAGCGGAGACCGTCACGGTAGCGGCAATCGAAGCCGGGGTACCAACCCTGGTCGAGGCACGCGAGATCATTGCCGAATTCCACCTGATGATCCGACGCAAGACCGAGGCGGGCCTCATCCCATGGATCGAGCGGGCCCACGCAAGTCTCGTCGCTTCGTTTGCTAATGGCGTCGCCAAGGATGAGCCGGCAGCGGTGACGCCGCTGCGGCGAACCGGTCGAAGACCGCCGCACTGATCCGAGTATCAAATATGCACCTCGTTCTCGGGTGACTCCCAGTTCGCCAGGAACGTCCCAGGAAAATGCGAGGTGCAGGCCATCACGTGAGTGATCGCATCCACGTCGTACTCGTCGCCGGAGCGGAAAGCCTCGAAGTAGGCGTTGACGCGATTCACGCGCTCTGGGTGGCGAAAGGGGCGGTGAGTGTCCCGACCGTCGCTGCCACCGCGAACACGCGACTAAAGCGCGAGGCGATTCGGATTGAATCGTCATCGCGCTTGAGATTGTTGCTTATGCGCGATCTTTCGGTAAACTGCTTCGCGCTTTTGCGGAGCATGCTGTAGCAGCGCGACTGCCCGATGATCCCAACGCAGCCGGCCGACGACAGCTTGCACCCAAGCTTTCTTCCCATCACGCACACCAGCCTACCGGCCTCACGGTGCAGCTCAGGCTGCAGCGAAGCTCTGGTTGTGCTGCTGACTCGGCTGAGCAATTCGTGCCTTCGCAGTCCCAGCGGACCGGCGCGCCAAATCGCCGTCTCGACTCTGTGGCGGTGGTTCCGCCTCGGCCGTCTCGTCTTTCGAGGGAGGGTTGTGGCCTGTTTCCGGGCTCAGTGGCCTAATTTGATTTGGGGGGTGGCCCAATTTGGCGCTTTCCTATAGCCAGGACCGGATTGTAGGCGTACAGGTATTGCATCACCGCGCGATCCCTTAATGGCAGCTATCGGTGACCGAGAGACATCACAGCGCTCCCGCCTTGGTTCGGAGCGAGAGCTATGTCCCTCCAGTCGGCGCGAGACCTGCCTTCTCCCACAGACAGTCAGATCAAGTGTGACCGCTGTGCAGTCAACCCCCCACTGCTGCAAAAACTCCTGAATCCCCGAACTGGCGGCACCGTGCGCATCTATAGATGCCAGTGTGGCCAGCAGATGTGGCGCGAGACCCAAGAGTAAGGCGCCTCAGTTGGCGGCCTCTAGCTCAATCTTCATTTCGACCGGGTCGCTATCCAGATCATAGACCTGAGAGACGTTCATTGCGAACGTTCGAAACCAGCGGACGCGTTGGGCGGCAGGCCAGTCACCGGATGTCGGTATCTTTTTCAACAGCGCGATAAGCAACGGATCGAGCCCAAGCTCGCCAAGCCCATCATCACCGCCGTTGCCGCCGCTACCATTTTTATTTTTGTTCTTTTCGTCCTGATTTTCTACGGGTCATTCGCGTCGAATTGGTCGCCTCATAGCTATATCTCAGATGTCGAGTGTCGGCCGAAATTGGCCGCCTAGGGAAGCATAGGCGGCTATCTCAGCCCCTACATCCTTCCCATTTTGATGTCCGGGGCGCCTCGCAAAACAAATCGCGACTGCGGGATGGTCATTCATGATGCATACCTTGGCGCTGATATTTATATCGCGGGCGCCCGCGCCAGGTTTAACAGTCTCTTGGCAAGAAGGGCCAACGCATGAAGATCAAGGACTTTTAACTGCGGAGCGACATTCAAGGGCAGCGCAGGTGGTGACGCTGCTTGCCGTTGGCATGGGAGCTGGAGCTTCCGAGAAGCGCATTAAAGCAACAACCGGTTCGCTTCGGGCGTCAGCACGTAACGCTCGCCTGTTTGTCATACCGCTTGCCATTCCGGCTCAGCAAAGTGGCTGCTCGCCACGGAAGCGACGGACGTTTCTGTCCGCCGCTCATCGCGTCGTGGCGCGGCTATTTCTGCACAGCGAATACCCAGACCACCCCGCCTTGCGGCACGTTGTTTTCAACCCCGACGTTCTGGGTGGCGAGCGCATCCTGGATGCGTTGCGCGTCAACGCCCCAGCCGGACTGGATCGCGATATACTGGGTGCCATCCACCTCATAGGATACCGGCATGCCCATGATGCCTGAGTTGGTCTTCAGCTCCCACAAGAGTTCGCCGCTCTTCGCATCGAAAGCGCGGAAGTTGCGATCGTTGGTCCCGCCGACAAAGACGAGATCGCCCGCGGTCGCCAGTACCGAACCGAACAGTTGCGATTTCGGGAACTTGTGAGACCAGACTTTCTTGCCGGTTGCGGGATCCCAAGCCTGCAATTCGCCAATGTGTGTGGCGCCGGGACGGAGCGTCAGACCGATGTCCTCAGGCTTGGTGCCAAGCCATAGTTCGCCAGGCTTCAGCGCAACCTTCTCGCCGGTGAAGCCGCCGCAGGTGTTCTCGTTGGCCGGCACATAGACGTACTTGGTCCTCTGGCTATAGGCCGCCGAAGGCCAGTCCTTGCCGCCCCACAGTGACGGGCAGAACTCGACCCGCTTGCCGATCACCGGCTTGTGCGCAGGGTCGACAATCGGCTTGCCGGTCTCGGGCTCGATGCCTTTCCAGACGTCTGTATGAACATAGGGCCAGCCGGCTACGTAGCTGATCTTGTCCGGCTTACGCTCCAAGATCCAGAAGATGGCGTTGCGGCCCGGATGGATCAGGCTCTTGACCGTGCGGCCATCTCTTTGCAGGTCGACCAGTATCGGCGCCTCTACTTCGTCCCAGTCCCAGGAGTCGTTCTGATGGTACTGGAAATGTGTCTTGATCCTACCGGTATCGGGATCGAGGCCGAGCACGGAGCTCGTATAGAGATTGTCACCCGGGTGTGCGTCCCCCGGCCACGGCGCAGCATTGCCAATGCCCCAGTAGATGGTCCTGGTGTCCTTATCGTAATTGCCGGTCATCCAAGCCGATCCGCCGCCGGTCTTCCAGTCGTCGCCCGTCCAGGTTTCGCTGCCGGGTTCACCGGGCGCTGGAATGGTGAAGGTGCGCCACAGCTCCTTGCCGTTATCTGCGTTAAAGGCCACGACGTAACCACGGACGCCGAGCTCACCGCCAGAGCCGCCGACGATGACTTTACCGTCGATGACGAGAGGCATCAGGGTGAGATACTGACCTTTCTTATAGTCCTGGACTTTGGTGTCCCAGACCACCTTGCCGGTCTTCGCATCGAGGGCAACCACGTGATCATCGGTTGTGGCCAGATAGAGCTTGTCCTGCCACAGACCGACGCCGCGATTGGTCGGATGCAGCTGGAACAAATCATCCGGTAGCTGGCGCTTGTAGCGCCAATACTCTTCGCCGGTCTTGGCGTTCAGGGCGATTACCTGTCCCATCGGGGTGGTGACGAACATCACCCCGTTGTTAACGATCGGGGGCGCCTCGTGGCCCTCGATTACACCGGTGGAGAAGGTCCACACCGGCCTGAGATTCTTGACGTTGGAGGTGTTGATCTGCTCGAGCGGACTGTAGCCCTGCCCGTCGTAGGTGCGTCGGTACAGCATCCAGTTACTAGGTTCCGGATTTTCCAGCCTGGCTTGTGTCACTGGACTGTAATTTTCAATCGGCCCGCCGAATGCGGCGGCCGAGAAAAAGGTCGTGCACGCAACACAACCGGACAATAGCCATTGCCTTTTGGTCATGGACGTCATCTCCCTAAGCTCTTTCTCTTGCCGACCATAAATAATGCGACCAACTGTGGCACGGGAATCCGATGCGACTACTCGTCACCCTCCTTGTTGAGCACCTACCTTTCCAACGAATGCTGCAGCGATGGTGAGCGAGCCGTCGGCGGTTGCAAGCGGCA
This sequence comes from Bradyrhizobium sp. 137, assembly GCF_023074095.1. Lineage (NCBI taxonomy): Bacteria > Pseudomonadati > Pseudomonadota > Alphaproteobacteria > Hyphomicrobiales > Nitrobacteraceae > Bradyrhizobium > Bradyrhizobium sp. 137. Next base: position 61,339 of record NZ_JADPKU010000030.1, on the reverse strand, counting down.
GCGCTGCCAAACGCCGGGGCGCGGGTCCGAACACGACTTGCGCGCTTTCCCGCGGATCGAACTCGGAATTGTGACAAAAACATTTGAGCACGTCGTTGTCGCCGGCCTCGGATTTCAGCCAGCCGGTGACAGCACATCCGGCATGAGTACAGATCGCCGAATAGGCTACAATGCCCTGCGTGGAGCGCGAGCGCGTCTCCTCGTCCATCTCCCCGGGATCAAGCCTTATGAGAAGGATTTCGTTCAGCCGCGAGCCGTTGCGGACAACCGAAGTCTTTGCGTCCTTTGGCCAGGCATGCAGCGGCGCCTCACCGAGCCTCACGTCATCGGGCACGATGATGCCGCCGGCGCGGTCACCCTCTGAGACCACAAGAAGGTCGCCTTTCCTCGGCCGATCGCTGCTGCCGGGCTGGTCTTCCTGCGCCGCAGCGAACCTCCTCACCGTTAGAAACGCTCCGAGCGTGGCGAAAAAAAGCGACCGTCGCGTTTGCTTCGGACTTCGCATTGGTCCGTCTCTAGCCCCACTGTAGAGCCTCGAAGTCAGGCACGTGTGTCTTCTCGAGCGAGACGCAAGAGCAATGGACTACAGGGCAGGCGCGCGGTCGCGCCTGCCTTGGCGAGGCTCAGCTCACCGCTGCTTTTCGCCGCTACCTGGCGCCCCCGTGGAGGTGCCACTGGTCGAGCCGGTTGTCGGCGCAGCAGTGTCAGTCTTTCCAGGGGGATGAGCAGAAGCACCTGGCTTTTCCTGCTCACCGACATAGCCGGACTCGCCGGACTGGCGGGTCTTGATGCCCTTGTCCGCCTCCTCCTGCATCTGCGGGTTCGGTGCCGTCGGCTGCTGGGCCAGCCCCGGTAAGGCGAACGTAATTCCAACAGCTACAAGCATCGCAACGATTGTGGTTCGCATAGCAGTCCTCCCCATCGCAGCGCGCACTTTGTACGACAACGAACGCACCGGCCCGCAAAAGTTTCCTCGCTCATCAGCCGTATTTGCGAAAAGGCGATACCGCACAAGGCGGGCGAGTAGACCCGGCTTTAGCAGGCTGTTGAAGAACTCATCCGCGTTCGCAAACGAAGGCTGAGTCGTCGCCATTGTGGATGTAGAAGTGGCCGACGAGCCTGCCCGCAGTGCCGATCATGACCCATCCGCGACCGCAGGCAGGGTCATTCTCGTCGTGCCCTTCCCATGAGAACTCCGCACAGGCCGAACCGTCTCGCGCGCCGTAGCGGACGTCGAGGAAGCCCTTGAGAGCCCCAAAGGCGATTTCGCCATCGGACTTGCCCTCGAAGGTGAGATGCGCCTCTTCGACAAGATCGAGGAAGTCGCTGTCCCAGACGTCCATCTCGACGATGCGCCAGCGGCCGGCAAAGGCCTTGGCGAAGCCGGGCACCTTGGCCATCAGCCGGTCTCCGCGATCAGCTTGGGCAGTCGCACCAGATTGTAGGCGGTGGCAGCGAAGGTAAAGGCCCATGCGACGCGATCACGGCCACGGAAGCTGGTCTTCTCTTGCCCGGCGACCGTCTTGATCCAGCCGAATGCCTCCTCGATCCGCTTGCGGATGCGCTGGCTGACGGCATAGCCGCCGTGCCGGGTCGTTCGCCCGTCAATCGCCGAGCTGCGGCCGCTGGTGTTCTGCGCAACATGCGGCGTGACGTTCATCGAGCGCAACTCATTGACGAAGTCTTCTGCATCGTAGGCTTTGTCGGCGCCGAGCGTGATCGCCGTCGGCCGGTCGGCATAAGGCTCGATCATGTGCAGCGCCGCCACCCGTTCGGCATGCCCGTCCGCCAGCGTGAGGCAGGCGTCGATGAGCAGGCCGTGGCGGTTCTCCATCAGCCCGTGCCCGATGAAGCACAGCTTTGTCTCCTTGCCGTTGCCCTTGCGGTAGAGCCTGGCATCGGGGATCGGTAGTCGAAGCATGGGTGGCGTTCGAGCGTTTCTGGCCATGGAAGTCCGCCTCGGCATTGCGGCCACCGCCTTGCGCCGGCGGCTCGCCAGAGCTGTCCTTCGGCCTGACGCTCTTCATCGAGGCCCAGGCCTCGATCAGCGTGCCATCGACCGAGAAGTGATCGCTCGATAGAAGCTTCTTCACCCTGGGCTGCGCCAGCACCGCTGCCAGGAACTTCGCCGCGATGTCGCCTTCCAGCAGCCGGTCGCGGTTCTTCGAGAACACCGAATGGTCCCAGGCCGCGTCGTCAACGCCGATTCCGACGAACCAGCGGAACAGGAGGTCGTATTCTAGCCGCTCCATCAGAAGCCGCTCGGAGCGGATCGAATAAAACGCCTGCAACAGGATCGACCGCAGCAGCTTCTCCGGCGGGATCGACGGCCGCCCAATCGGCGAATAGAGCGCGGCAAACTCGCGCTCCAGCACCGCCAGCGCCTCGTTCACGATCGTCCGGATCGCTCGCAGCGGATGATCACGCCGCACCCGCGCCTCCAGATCAACGTAGCTAAACAGCTCACCCGTTCGATTGTCGCCGCCGCGCACACACCATCCACGAATCTCGTCGGAGCCAATGAATCACGATCGTTGGTCCACGACGAGCGCCTTTTTCAACAGCCTGTTTAGAGCGACGTTCCGGCGGCGGCATGCGCGATCGCCGCGCTTGGAGGTGTCCGACGTGCCCGGCGGCTTCTAATCGGTGGTCGGCATCAGGTAAGGACATTAGCGTAGCGAACAGCGATGCAGCGGCACCTCGACACTTCCGGGCTCAGCCGTCGCCGGCGATGTTTTGACGGGCGCGCGTCCTGTGGGTGATCAGGCCGCAACGCCACCGAACTTCTCGGTTTTGAGGGCGTCGAACCACCCACCTGCACTCGCGCCGCCACGTTCCAATAGAAGGGGGGTGTGCGTGCTAACGGCTCGCGGTCATCTTGCCGCGCGGTTAAAACGCGCGCGACAATGCGTAGCATTGTCTTTCTGATTGCACTGGTCGTCTTTAAAGAGGCAATTTTACGATCGTGGGTGCGCTCTTCAGAGGGGCCAGCACATGATTGAGCTTTGGATCAAGTGGTTTGAGTCCCTGGCCTCGGTCGAGGGGCTGGCAGCCATCGTCGTTGTTGCCGTAATGACCGCTGGCGTTCTTACGCTGATTGAGGGGCGGCGCAGTAGGACCAAAAAACATTAGCTGCAAGAACCAAAAGAACAGCCAACTGGACCAGGGTGGTTCCACAAAGTAAGTGGCCCTATGAGATGCTCGTATGCAGGAGGATCGAATGATCGCTTCTCATGCAAGTTGGAATGCTCCTTGGCGAGAGACATTCTGCATCTTCGTGCTGTTGAGCATGCTGGTCGCGGCTCCGGCCCTTTTGATAATATTCCTGCTGGAATGGCAACTCGTCTTACCAGCGCTGAGTCTTCTGTTTTTTTCGGATGCGATGATCACCGCGCTCTTGGCCCTGGCAAAGTCAGGGACTGCAACGGTAGGCAAAATTTCTCTGTGGGATATCGCAGGTGCGTTCACAATGATCGGTTGCGCCGCAGCGATTTTTGGCGAGCCAGATCAGGTAGCACTGCTTTTCGGGCAGACCGCTGGACCGCATTCGGACGCCGCTGCCGGAGATAGATACCTTAGCGATCGAGCCGCGATGGACTAGAACTGGATCTGTATTGGGGCTCTGGAGGTGACTCGAATGGGTCGGGCTGGCAGATAAATACGCGCCTCGCTCGGAGCCGAACCTGGGGCCATGACCCTTGATAGACCATCTTCATACGGATGTTCTTAGCGCACTCGTGCAGGTCGTTCTGATTGACCTTGTGCTCGCTGGTGATAACGCCATCGTCATCGGCCTTGCTGCAGCGGGACTTCCTCAAGGGCAACGATCCAAGGCCATTTTGATCGGGATCGTCGCCGCGACGATACTGCGTCTTCTCTTAGCGGGGATAGCCACGCAAATCCTGCAGATCGTCGGCCTTCTGCTCGCTGGCGGGATCCTGTTGCTGTGGGTATGTTGGAAAATGTGGCGAGAGTTGCGCACGTCTCCCGCAGGGTCAACTGTTTGGAAAGGGACCATAGGGGCCATTGCAGAAAGCAAACCTCGCAAAACGCTCTTCCAAGCGAGTTGGCAGATTATCGTGGCCGACGCTTCCATGTCTCTCGACAACGTCCTTGCCGTCGCAGGGGCGGCACGCGATCATCCAGTAGTCTTGATTTTCGGCTTGGGGCTTTCCATCGCGATGATGGGCCTGGCCGCTTCTTTCATTGCCGGCCTTCTGCAAACTCATCGATGGCTCGCTTACGTCGGACTGGCCGTCATTCTCTATGTGGCAGTGGAGATGATCTGGCGCGGAACATTGGAGATCATGAAGGTCGCATCGGTATGAGGGCCCTGTTGTGTCTGACGGCACCGCATGCCTAGAATTTCCCAGTTGTCCGACGAGATGCTGTATGCTCCACTCAGGGGAAGGCTGCACTGCTTTGCCCCTATCACAGCCCCATGCCAAATTCTTGCGAATGCCACCGCTTGGGAGCAATCTTGAGTTAGCCAGCTGGTTGGTCGCGGATTTCGGCGTTGAGGGTCACGTGTCCCCTTTCTCGAATTTACTGATCTTGCACAAATTGATGGCCGCGTTTGCAGCCGTGATAGCCGTCATATTTGTGAGTGGCGCAATCGTATATGACAGACTTGGCGTGATCGAAGAGGCCAAAAACTGGCGTGTCCATACCACTGACGTGTTGGACACGCTAGAGATGGCGGTGGCCGCAGCGCTTGATCAAGAAACGAGTTTGCGCGGTTATTTGATCAGCGGCGATGAGAAATTCTTGGATCCATACCGCGAGGGCGGCGACAAGTTCATCGCGGCGATCCGGAAACTTAGAGCACAGACATCGGATAACCAGGACCAGCAACACCGGCTTGATGAATTGAACAAGTTGGCGACTATGTGGCGCATCGAGACCGCCGAGCGCGAGATCGCGCTGATGGCGAATCCCGCGACTCGCGAGGAGGCGCGCACGTTGGAGGGGGCGACCGGCAAAGCTGCCATGGATGCAATCCGTGCCAAGGCAAATGAAATCGAGAAGGCTGAGCGCGATCTGTTGGCCAGGCGTGACGCCGTGCAGAAGCAGGCGTACGCCACTGCATACACGGCGACCGCGCTGGGCGCCGCAGCCTCGCTCCTGATTGCGGTATTGATGGGCATCCTACTGACGCGCGTTATCGCGACGCCGATCACCCGAATGACCGGCGCCATGACCGCACTCGCAAAGGGCGACACTAGCATCGACGTGCCCGGGATTGATCGGCGTGACGAAATCGGCGCGATGGCGGGTGCGGTCGAAGTTTTCAAGAAGGCTGTCATGGAACGGCAAAAGACCCAGGTCGAACTCGCTCATGTCAGTCGTGTCGCGACGATTGGGCAGCTGACGGCTTCGATTGCCCATGAAGTCAATCAGCCGATCTCGGCTGTGCTCACCAATGCGGACGCCGCCTTGAACTGGCTCGGCGCTAACCCGCCCAATCTAAATAAGACCCGCGAGTCCCTCGAGCACATTGTCGCAGATAGCCGACGAGCTGGCGAGATCGTCGACCGTATCCGCTCTATGGTCAGGAAAGCGCCGGTACCCAAAAGCCGCCTCGACCTCAACGAAGCCGTCCTGGACGTCGTCGCTATGGTCCGAAGCGAGGCGGTGAGGCATGAGATTTCGCTACAGACGCAACTGGCGGAGGACCTGCCGCAGATCGAAGGTGAGCGCATTCAGCTGCAGCAGGTGCTCCTGAATCTGATCCTCAATGCCATCGACGCCGTGAACAGCGTTGAGGATGGCTGGCGGGAGCTGCAGATCAGTACCGAAAGGGATGTTGCGGGTGATGTACGCGTCTCCGTGCGAGACTCGGGCCCGGGGCTCGACCCGACGAGTGAAGAACTCGTTTTCGAAGCGTTCTACACGACCAAATCGCACGGCTTAGGGATGGGCCTGGCCATTTGTCGGTCGATCATCGCAGCTCATGGCGGCCAGTTGTGGGTCACGAGGAATAAGCCTCGGGGGGCCGTCTTCCAGTTCACCCTCGCTCCCCACCAGGACTAGGCCGTTTGGCCAGAGCCAGTGGGCTGGGCCTATGCTTGGAGATTGAGTGGTGCGCCGATTTGGGCTAGCTCCTCCAAAACAACGTCTTCCCCTGCTCCGATTCTTAGCGCTCGGCTCCAATCACACCGACTGTGATCTACCAGGTCCTCAGATTAGAAATGAAGGCTGGCGCGCGCCTAAGCCTCGGTAGAACGGTTGCTTCGGCACAACCGAGCGTGTCGCCGCCTTCGTGTCCGGCGCGTTGCCGTTGTGCTCGTCCTCTGGTCCTGATCTTAGCCTTCGCAAATTCTGTCGATCGATACCCGGAAATGGCAGCACTCGACATGACTGAAGACATCATCGTTCTGGGCGGCTTGGCCACCCTGTTCTGCTGGACCTACAGCTGCTTGCCACTGATCTTTTACAACTGAGTTTCGGCACGCTGGGGCTGCGGCCGAAATATGCCGGGCGAAAGCGCCTCCACTCGGCTCGATTCGGGATAGGAGGTCGCCCAGGCGAGTAGTTCAGAAGCCTCCAGACGGGGCTGCCGCAGACCACGATCCACTTGGCGGGCGCGCGACTTCGATGGAGGGTCCGCCTGCACCTCTACTGCGCTATCAGGGTCAGATCGGCTGCCCTCGCCCGCAATTCGAGGCATGATCGTCGCGCGGGGACGAGACATAGAACTTAGCAGACAACGCTGACGAACGGGACCATTGACGCTTGTCGACGAGGCCGGACACGCTCCGACGCCCATCAGGCCGATGGCAAACACCCAAACGAGCAGCGCGTCTTGGATTGGCCAGGGGGATTGCCATTTCCTCTTTCTGGATACCTTCGGCGGACTAGCCGGCGTTTGCCGAACGGGTTCGGAGGAATGCAATGCCCTCTACAGCCGCCTCGATGCGATGATGCCGTGTCCTTTCTCGGAGGGTACCAATGACTGACGACTCGTTCTTATTGTTTGAAGAAACTTTGTCGCGCGACAAAAATGCGCCTGCCGGAGTGCGAAAAATGGCAGTACACCCCCCGACGTGCGGCACTCGGCGTTGCCGCTACGGTACGGCTGCAGCGGCCGGCAGACCTGACAAGTGCAATAGGGAGGGTCTCTAATGCGCGATTTGCTCCTTAAGCTCTGCGTAGGCACAGCGGCGATATTGGCCGCCGGCGCGGCAGTTGCCAGCGACGAACTTCTTAGGATGTCGCAGAACCCGAAAGACTGGGTGATGCCGACTGGCAACTACGCCAACCACCGCTATTCCCAACTCAAGCAGATTACCTCTGACAATGTGGCCAAGCTAAAGGTTGCGTGGACGTTTTCGACTGGTGTCCTGCGCGGGCATGAGGGCGGACCGCTGGTGATCGGCAATGTCATGTATGTGCATGGACCATTTCCGAATCCACTGTATGCGCTTGATCTCGACAACGACGCCAAAATTCTCTGGAAATACGAGCCAAAACAGGACCCAAACGTGATTCCCGTTATGTGCTGCGACACCGTCAATCGCGGAGCGGCATACGGCGACGGGAAGATATTCTTGTACCAAGCCGATACGACGCTGGTGGCCCTAGACGCAAAGAGCGGCCAGCCGGTTTGGTCGGTCAAAAATGGTGATCCGTCAAAGGGTGAGACCGGAACATCGGCTCCCATGGTGATCAAGGACAAGGTATTCGTCGGCATCTCTGGCGGCGAGTTTGCGGTTCGTGGTTCGCTAAACCGCGTACGACGTAAAAACTGGGAAACAGGCGTGGCGTGCGTACTCGATCGGTCCGGACAATGAGATTCTCATCGACCCGCAAAAAACAACAGAGCTCGGCAAACCGGTCGGCCCGGACTCGAGCCTCAAGACCTGGCAAGGTGAACAGTGGAAGCTCGGCGGATCGACCACTTGGGGATGGTACTCATACGATCCTGAGCTCAACCTAATTTATTACGGCTCCGCCAATCCAGGAACGTGGAATCCAAGCCAACGACCAGGTGACAACAAATGGTCAATGACCATCTTCGCGCGAGATGTCGACACCGGAGTGGCAAAATGGGTGTATCAGATGACACCCCACGACGAGTGGGACTACGATGGTGTCAACGAAATGATCCTTGTTGACCAGACCATCGGGGGTACACCTCGGAATCTGCTCGTTCACTTCGACAGAAATGGATTCGCCTACACCCTCGATCGCGGCAGCGGCGAGCTCCTGGTCGCGGAAAAATATGATCCCGTGGTAAACTGGGCGACGAAGATCGACATGGACAAGCGGTCGCAGACTTACGGTCGTCCGCTCGTGGATCCGAAATTTAGTACGCGGCAGGAGGATGTGAATGTGACTGGGATCTGCCCAGCTGCACTTGGAACCAAAGACCAACAGCCGGCCGCATTCTCGCCTGATACGGGCCTGTTCTACGTCCCGACGAACCACGTCTGCATGGACTACGAGCCATTCAAGGTGAGCTACACAGCAGGGCAGCCTTATGTCGGCGCTACACTGTCAATGTATCCGCCTCGTGGCGAGAATCATATGGGCAACTTCATTGCTTGGGACGCACGTACTGGCAAAATCGTTTGGTCGAACAAAGAGCAGTTCTCAGTGTGGTCCGGCGCACTAGCAACGGCGGGAAACGTTGTGTTCTACGGCACACTCGAAGGGTATCTCAAAGCTGTCGACGCGAAGACGGGCAACGAGCTTTACAAGTTCAAGACGCCCTCAGGAATCATTGGAAACGTGACGACGTACGAGTATGCAGGCAAGCAGTACATTGCCGTTCTATCGGGCGTCGGCGGCTGGGCCGGTATCGGCCTTGCAGCCGGTCTTACCGAGCCAACTGCGGGTTTGGGTGCTGTTGGGGGCTACGCTGGGCTACGCGATTTTACGACGCTGGGAGGGCAGATCACTGTTTTCTCATTACCTTAACGCAGCCGATCCCTGTGAACCGAGTGTTCAGCCGCCACGGTAGTTCTCGGGCAACTCTGCGAACGTAATAGTGTTCGGCTCCAGCGATCGGCTGATAACGCTTTCGTAAACGCGCAACGCATGGGATAGCTCTCCGAACAGGGCATGAAATTCCGCAACTTAGGCGAACGCGCGAAGCACGTTGGTCGGATCGAAACCTTGCATCGCAAGATCGATGGCGGTTTCAAGCATCAATTGAAACTCGTCCTCGATTGCTGTTCATCATCGCGACCTCATTCCTGCACCCCAGTGAGATCATGGAGACGCTCGATGTACTATTCGGCGAATGATATTTGCTGACTTTTCAGCACGCCTCCTCGTCGACCGGCACCCGGTTCGATCATTCAGTCAACTCGCGACGTGGGCTGACATAGTCGCGATCGTATCTTTCTTGGCGCCGCTTGCGGGGGAGGCGGGCGGCTTTCTGCGGATTCTGCGAACGTTAGGGAGCACCTGTTGTTCGGCAGGTGCTGGGGGATTAATCGCTCCAAACGAGGGGTGTCTGACTAGGACAGCACCCAGAAATTATTCCAGGGATTCAAAGTTGTGAATCCGATGCGAAAGAACGCGCTGGAGCTAAGGTTCGCAACAGGTCTTGCAAGACGATGGCACGCAAGACAAACAGTCGAACCGAGTGCGAACTCAATCGTTCCTGAAGCCGGCCGCGGGGGCCGCAAGCAATGCCGATGGCCACTAGCGCCTTCGGCCGGTAAGCTTGGCTCGGCGTGGACGCTTGCTTTTCTGTTTGAGCCTCGTTGGTTTTGCGCTCTTCTCAGCCGCGAGAACTCGGGCTCGGACTTCCTCTAATTCAACGAGTGCAGAAACGATGCTCTGAAGACGTTTGCGAATAGCAGCAGCAGGAATGACTGCTCGACTGCGGGTACTCATTAGACGCCCCTACTTACTAGCCCGCCATTGGCCAGCCCGAGTTGTTCCCAGGGGAACAGTCGCAATGTCCTGCCGGATCGCTTATCTTAGGCACATGCGTATGGCATACGAGCTCTGCCTGTCATTCGGCGCGCTGATTGACCCCTTGTCGGCGCCGAAGAAGGTTGACCCCGGCGGGCAATGGCGAAGCCGTTGAACAATTGCCGAAAATACATCGAGCGTGGGGTCAATGTTGGGCTCTGACTCATTTCTGATGAAGTTCGCCGGCGACTGTGGTTCTAGGTGCATCCCAAGCAAAGTTCAAACCCAAAGCGATGGCGCTTGCTGAGGAAGGTGCCTCTATGCAAGACAATCGGCCCCGAAGTGCGAGAAGTGCAATAAGAGAAATCCCCCTGTGCCAGTATCTCTTGACGGCGAAATTCGCGATGGCCGCCATCATATGCAGGTCCGTATCTATTTCGAAGATACGGACGCCGGCCAGATTGTTTATCACGCGAATTTCTTGCGCTTCATGGAACGCGGCAGAACAAATTACTTGCGTCTGCTCGGAACGAATCAGCAAGAGCTCCTCAAAGAAGCGCAGGAAGATGCGCCAGGCTTTGCTTTCGTAGTCCGTTCGATGAGTATCGATTTTCTAAAGCCAGCAATCCTGGACGACCTACTTGAAGTTGTCACGGTTCCAGAAGAGGTAAGGGGTGCGTCGATTACCCTGCTGCAGGAATGCAGGCGCGGGGACGATCTTTTGGTCACGGCCCGCGTGCGCGCGGCGTTTATCTCAGGCGGAAAAGCGCAACGTATCCCGAAGGCGCTGCGGTTCGCCATAGGAGGAGCGTAGAAAAATCGACGCTTGTTTACGCTATAGCCCTCCAACGTCCCAATGAAATCAAGGCGCTGTGTTGCGATGTTGGCAAGCCAGAGTTCTCTACGCTATTATACGATGAGGGCTCCTGCTTTATCCTATAGCGACCGAGCCTACTCCACATCCCTACTGCATGCCCATCCGCTTACGACCCGAATGCAGCACAATGCAGTCACTTAAGAACTGCGATCAACTGACCCACAAGCTTTTCGCGATCTGCGGCACGCAGCTTATCAAGATTGATCTGCTTCCATCGGACTGCGGGAAGCTCTGCCGCTCCATCGACGCCCAGCAGAGTCCAATCTGGCTTCCCGAGCTTGAATCCGATCAGAAATTCCCGATGCTCCTTCGGCATCTTTCCAGATACCTCGGCGATCAAGTTCTCGCGGGCTCTCAATAGCTCATCCAGCGAGACCGGATCTGAGGTCATACCCTCGAAGCCGTGCTCGAATTCCTGGCGGATATCCTTTCGCCGCGGCGCCACAACCTCCGAAATAGGCCGATCATGGCTGATGAGATAGACGATGAAAGCGCGCCTCAGGTCGTCGCTGATTCCCTCATTCGCCAGAAGATCGTGGATGTCAAAAAGATCGCGAGGATGTTGACGGTCAAGGGCCGCGACGATTTTTCCCGCGTAGAGGTCGAAAAACGAGACGACTTGTGTCTCCGCAAAACCAAAGCTCTCCTCGACGTTGGGACGTACGGATCGCATCTCGGGATCGAAGACGCAACCACGAAGGACGGGAGTGACTTCGATCTTGATCTGAGCGCCAGCCCTTTGAAGTGTCAGCTTGGTAACGATGCCTTCCGCGCGGTTCACGACCTCATTCAACTTGACGCCCGGAATTCCCTTGCCAATGGCGACAGCCATTCTTTTCATGCCCGCATCGATCGCGGCCAGCGATTCCGGCCGGCCGGCGACAGGCAGGTAGGTTAAGTCGATATCGACTGACAAACGCGGCATATCGCGCACGAATAGATTGATCGCAGTCCCGCCTTTGAGAGCAAAATCCTTTTCCGCCGCAACGAATGGCAAGGTCTCGATTAGCAGCGCAACCTGATGCCGATAGCGTTCAGACAGGGGCACTGAGATCCTCCGGCACGGTGATCAAATATTTCGGATCGAGCCTTCCGCCTTTCACCAGCATGCGCTTTCCTTTCCCCAAATCGACCTTGTCACGGTCTATTTGCTTCAGCCATGAATGGTTGTGCCGGTCGGCAAACCAGAAGAACAGCCTTTTGACTTTCACGCTTCGGCAATCGTCCAGCAGCTTTTGCAGCTTGCGGGGACTGAGGTTGCGCAAGCCCTCAACAAGCATGTCAGCCTGGTGGAAGCTCTCGCTATTCGGCAGCTCGTCGAGCAGTTCGAGCAACGCGCGCTCGGGCGATGAGACGGTGAGCGGCCATTCGCCCTGGCCCCATATCTGCTTGAATGGGCCTGCCTGGAATTCATCGGCGGCTGCGCCGGTATTGTTCTGGACATTCCAGGCGAAGTTCTTGAGCCCCTTCGTCACCGGATCGGCTTTGAAGAGCGTTGTGCTCTTGCGGAATGTGAAGCGTTCCTTGAGCGGAAGCTTGGACAGCCAGCTGGGCGGAGCAGTGGGACCATATAGATAAACGACGGTCGGCCCTTCAGCCCGGAGGTAGTGCGAGAAGCCCTGCAATTCGAGCGCGGTTCGCCCTCCGACGATCAGGGGGCGCTCAAGCAGCGTCTGAAGCGATATGACGGCCTTCTGCCATGTCAGAGTGCCAAGCGGACGCTTGAAAGTTCCACGCGTCGGCTGAACCAGCCAGCCAGCCGAGACATACTGGCTGCGCAGACCTGTCGAATAGCCATGTTTCGTCATCCACCCAGCATCGACCAATAGGCCTTCCGGGAGGGTACGTTCAAGGTGGTTTAGTTTACCGCCTGAATGCTCAGTCATATTAAGCAATATAGCAACATTTCAAACCAACGGCAAGTTTATAGATTTGCAAATTTGCTAAGGCTGACTATGCAGAAATCTCATGATCAAAACCCGGCTTGCGGGGGCACGCCCAATCACATTTCGATCTCCAATGCGCAGCCATGGGTGAAGCGAGGCGAAAAAGGGAAGCCGTCTTAGACGGGCCGTGTCCATGCAGCTCGGGGAAGACCGCGCGCCTTTGTTGCTTCAACGGGCAGGGCTGGCACAAGCCGTCCGCAGTCCTTGGACTCAAAGCGCTGCCTGCCACGGGACGTGTCGAAAAATGTTACATGAAGGAGCTGGGATAATGCGTTCCCCCCATCTCGGCCGAGCATATCATTTCGGATTCCGTCTGCCGCGTATTGATGGGCGACGGTGAGTTCTCGATCTCAGGCGTTCCCTGGCTGGAAGCGGGCGAAACGAAGATCATGCCGCCTCTCCAGACAAAATGCCTCTGTACCAAGCACAACAGCGCGCTGAGCCCGCTCGAAGCCTCTGCACATTACTTCTTCGCCTCCCTCAAATCTTATCTCGAACACGATGCCGGGTCGCGACACGCCATTCTATCCGGGCATGACCTCGAACGCTGGATTTTGAAAACCGCCAAAGCAGCTGCCGTGTCCCGCAACCTGGCACGCGGAAGAGAACGACTGTCGGGTGCGTTTTCGCGGGATGAAGCAATTCTCGACATGCTTGACGACCCCCGACATTGGTCCGAAGGAGAACGTCCATGTTAAAGCTACGGCTATGCTCGCAGGCGCCTCGCTTATGCGCGGTGGCGCATGCGGCACGTGGTGCGCCGTTCCGGGACGACTGCGCGATTCGCATGTGGCCATTACAAACGCCGCATCGGAGGACGCCGGCAAGAGGATGCTCGTTATTGCGCGGCATCAGTGGCCGGCGCTGTGGCTTGCCGGTCGGGCCAAACTTACGGATTGCACGTTCTCCGCGAACTTTCTGCGCTGCGTCCCAAAGCTCTTGCGGAACGATCTGCATCTTGGGGTTCTTGACCAAGAGGTGGCGTTCATCAGGATTGCGGCGCTTTTGTTTCTTCTGTGTCTCCGGATTGAGAATGGTCGAACGAACATTCCAATGTATTTCGCCGATATACAGCTCATTGCTGAGAATTCCGCGACCATGACGACCGGCCGTAATGCACTGATGATTCCAGGTAGTGCGCCCGGCCTTGTTCTTGTGGCGGGTGGCACCGGGCGAGGGCACGCCTTCGCTGGTGAGGTCGGCGGCAATCACTCGGGTTGAACGGCCCGCAACATATTCCCTGAAAATGCGGAATACGATCTTCGCCTCCTTCTTGTCGATCAAGCGCTCACCAGGTGCGCCAGGCTTCATCCGATAACCGTACGCATACGAGCCGGGAATTTTTCCATCCGCCACGGCGTTGTCGTGCCCGCGTCGAACCTTTTCAGCGAGTTGCGGCTTGTAGATGGTGTTGTAGAGGCTCGCGATGCTGATATTGGTGGCGGTCGCGTAAATGCCTTTCTGATCCATCAGGTCAACGCCGTTGAACTCGAAAATTTGCTTTAGGCGTTGGATCGTAGCGGGATCGCGCGATAGTCGATCGAAGTGCTCGACGACAATCACGTCAAAGTCATGATTTCGCACACCGTTGAGAAGTCGGTGGTAGCCATCCCGCGCATCCTCGGTAAGACCAGACTTCGCGGCGTCGACGAATTCACCGATAACATCCAGGTTGTTGCGTTCGGCGACCTTTCGGCAAAGCAATAGCTGACCATCAATTGAGCTGGCCTTTTGCATGTCGCTGGAATAACGGGCATAGAGTGCGGCCCTCATTTTCGGTGATACTGTCGTCATGCCGTTCCCCCTTATCGGCTGTCCCGAACCGTCTTTTTCATCTCCGTGCAATTTGCCGTCCTATGGCGCGCGCTAACTCAAGCCAAACGTCCTTATTGTCGGGATTGTCCCAGCTCTGACGGCGGAGAAGGCCACGCGGTCGGATGACCGCCTTCTGTTCCCGAGACGATCGTATCGGGGCGCGCACTACACAGCCGCACGGGTTAATGGAAATTTTCGCGCCGCGCTATGGGCGGGCGGCAGTTACGATTTGCGCCGCATGCTTCTGGATAAATCATTCCTGTCGCGGTGGGCACGTCTGTGTGATTTCACGATTTTCGTCGGCGCGATGGTTCGATCGTTCTTCAACGACAGCTTCGATCAGCATTGCTGGATCCCGATCGGTCTCGTCGGTGTCAGCGCCGTGGCCAACGTGCCCAGCTAGTAGCGTGACGAGGCCTCGCGATGATGAACCTACACGACCTTCGTTCCGTTGGCGTCAGTGACGACGAATGTTTCGGCATTTTCCTCTTCGACCCGCCAGGGTGTAAATCTGCGTTTTTTGTTGCTTGACTCAATGAGAACAAAATAAGAACATAGACCGAGCGAGGTCAATCAGGAACTCGAAATGTCAGAAGCGGCGGAAGCCGATTCCATGTCGGAATCGAAATGGCTTGATATGGCCGTGGACCAGGCGATTGCGGCGCAGGATGGCGATCCGCGACGTACGACCCGGAGCCTGCTTATAGTGCAGTGGCGATTGGAGGCGAAAGTCTCGCAAGGTTTCATCAGGGGCGTCCAATACGGACGCTTCAAGTGCTGCAGCGGGTAACCGTCCGCGACCGGCGCCTTCCAACTCGGTATTAACGGTTAAGCTGATATTGGCTGTGATCGACAGACGACGTCATCGACAGCACAATATGGGGACGGTCATGGCCGAGACGCAAATTGAATGGACCGACGCCACCTGGAATCCAGTTGCTGGCTGCTCCATCGTCAGCGCCGGCTGCACGAATTGCTATGCCATGGAAATGGCGAGACGACTTCAGGCGATGAATGTCCCGAAATATAAAGGACTCACGCGCCGCAGCGGAAAACGAACCGTTTGGAACGGCGTGGTCCGTGAAGACAAGGCCGCCTTGGACATTCCGCTGCGCTGGAAGAAGCCGCGAAAAATCTTCGTTAACTCGATGTCTGACCTGTTTCATGATCTGGTGACGGACGCCTTCATCCTGAGAGTGTGGGCCGTCATGCGTGCCACGCCCCACCATCACTATCAGATCCTTACCAAGCGTCCGGAGCGGATGGGGGCGCTGGTTCGCTCCAAGATCGGCGAAGTTCTGCCGAACGTATGGCTCGGCACCAGCGTCGAGAGCGCCAACGTCGCGGGTCGCATCGATCATTTGCGCACCATCCCGGCTGCGATCCGTTTCATCTCATTTGAGCCGCTGATCGGCCCGGTAGGGTCAGTCGATCTTCGCGACATCCATTGGGCCATCGTCGGCGGAGAAAGCGGAAGATCGGCTCGCCCGATCCGTGAAGAATGGATCGATGAAATCTTCGATCGGTGTGCGATGCACAACACCGCGTTCTTCTTTAAGCAGTGGGGGACATGGGGGAAAGACAACAAGCGTCGTTCCAAAAAGGCCAATGGGCGCGTATATCGCGATCAGGTCTGGGACGAAATGCCGAAGGCTTCGCTCGCGCTATGAGAATGACGCCTCTGGATAGCAGGATTCATTTGGGGGCGAATGTCGAAAAAACCGTATTCATGGGTCACGGGCGCAATTCTTGAGGAGCACTCAAAACGCAAGCACAAGGTCATCGCCGAATACGTCGCGCGATACCTGGCTGTGCGCTGCCAGCTTCCTCAGCAGTCCCGGTTTCGTCTTGCCATCGTCGATGGTTTTGCGGGCGGCGGCCGATACAAGTGCGGCAGTCCAGGTTCTCCACTGATCTTTATAAACGAGCTTCGTGTCGCGACGGAGCAATTCAACATCAAGCGTCGGGCCGAGGGGATGTCGCCGCTCGACATCGAATGCCTGCTCATCCTGAATGACTTCGACAAAGAGACTGTCGAGTTGCTGAAAACGAATGCCGCTTCGCTCGTCGCCGAAATCAAGGAGAACGTGCCGAAGCTCCACCTTCGCGTCGAGTATCGTAATGAGAAGTTCGACGAACTCTATCCCGAGGTGAAGCAACTGCTGGAACGCGGCAGTTATCACAATGTCCTCTTCAACCTGGATCAATGCGGAACAGGCAGTGTTGAAATCAACACGATCGGCGACATCGTTGCGTCGTTCACATCGGTTGAGATCTTCTACACATTCGGCATCCAGACGTTGCTGACGTTCTTGCATCAGACGGATCGGGCCGCGCTGGCCAAGCAGCTTGCGCCGTTTGGCGTCAGTCCAGATGATCTATCGCAGCTCGATGGTTTGATGACCAAGGACGCCTGGCTTGGCGCCGCGGAACGCATCGTGTTTGAGTCGTTCCGGCGCTGCGCGAACTATGTCAGCCCGTTTTCCATCCACAACCCGGACGGATGGCGTTATTGGCTTATCCACTTCGCAAATTCGGTTCGTGCCCGCCAAGAATACAATAACATTCTCCATCAGAACAGCAGCACCCAGGCGCACTACGGACGGTCCGGTTTGCACATGCTGTCCTACGACCCAAGTGAAGCCGATAGCATGCTCTACGTGTTCGATGCGGCGGGAAGGGCGCAAGCGAGAAAGCAGCTTCACGATGATATTCCACGGCTCATCACAAATTACGGCGATGCGCTTCCAGTCGGAGATTTTTACGCGAGTATCTACAACGCGACGCCGGCCCACATGCTCGACATCAATTCAGCGATCATCGAGAACCCTGACCTGGAGGTCATCACCGAACAAGGCGGCGGGGAGCGCCGCAAAGCCAACACGATCAAGATCAGCGACATCCTGCGCTTGAAACAGCAGCGCAGTTTCTTTCCGATCTTCTTTGATAGTCAAAGCAGGAGAGAGAAGAAATGACGCGCGCCATCGTGATCGCATGATGATTGGCGCCCCGAATGGCTGACAATCGGAATACACTCGCACTTGTCGCAGCCGCAGCCACCCTGGCCCTTGTGTTGGGGTTTGCCTATGGCGCCACCTTTAACGGTGGTTGCGAGCAAATCAAAGATGCCCAATTTGGTTGTCTCGAATGGTGGTTTTCCCGCTATCAGACATTGATCGCAATGTTTGGCGCGATTTTCGTTGCTTGGCTTAGCGTCCAACCTGTTCTGAAGCAGCTCAGGCTCTCCTCGGTGCACACCGCCGTTGCTTTGCAGCAAGTTCACGCAGATCGTGAAAAACGGCTGGAGAATTGGCTCAAACCAGAATTGGCCGCGCTGGAAAAACTGTCCGAAGAACTGGCGCGTGGCTACTACGAACGCGAGGATGACCATGGGGTGCTTCCTCACTGGGTATGGGATATGAACCAAACGGTCAACAACGCCCGCGACCGTTTAATTCGACGGCAGGACAGAAACTTCGGGCCTCCCGAGATAACAGTCGCCCGTCAAAACCTCATCGACATCCTCGGGCGGCTCAGCAAGTGCATGTCAGACTACAATGGGTCTGTCTATACCGACGATCCAGAGTACGATCTCTCCGACGGCGACCGGGCGAAGATTGACGCAGCCGAGAACAAAGCACGCGAAGATCTGCCGGCCCGAATTGATGAGGCGTCAGCGGCGATCAACAAATTCGCTGAAGCTGTGGCAACGGACCTTCGCGAGCTGCGTTTGAAGCGTCGGCTCTATGATCAGATGCTGGCGAGCGCCAACCTTCCGGCGGAGAAGTTGGACTGAGACGTCTGCGATAGCGCGGACGATGAGGCAATCGGCAATACGGATTCTTATCCGCGACGCGCACCAAACATGTGAGAGCTTTTCTCGCAAGGATTTCTGAAATGGCTGGTGAACGCCCCCGTCGGGTTTTCCTTGATGCAAACGTCGTGATCCGGGCCGGCAAGCCGCCCGGCGGTCCGCTGATCCCGCGGGTCGCTGACCTGGTAGACGCGGGCTATATCAAAGTAGTCACGACCGATCTCACAAAGATGGAGATCGCAAAAAAGCACGCGGCCAACGATTTCGAGGTCATCGGCGACCTGACCAAGAGACGAGTCCGCGACCTAGCCGATGAGATTCTCGCCGTTAAACTACCCGAGATTTCTCCGGCTGAGCTGCACCGAAAGCTGATCGAGAAATATCATGCTGGGGTCGAGAGCATGTTTACTTCGCTGCGAGCCGAGACGCTCTCGATCGATAGCGTGAAGCCGTCCGTCGTCTTCGACGCATACGCGCGCAGGACCGGCCTGTTTGGCGACGACGCCAAGAAGGATCAATTTCCGGATGCCTTCATCTTCGAAGCCCTAAAGGCGGCCGCCACGAAAAGCGATCCGCTGACGATCGTCTCGGACGACAAGGACTTTGCAGCGGTCATCAAGAACGCCGAGCATATCACCGGGCTGAGATCGATCGCGCATCTCTTCGCCAAGCTCGGACTAACAATCGAAGCGGCCCCGGACGTCAATGATTTTGTCGATGATAATCGAGATGCGATCGTCGGGATCGTTCATGAAGAACTCAATCAGTGGGGATTGCAGGTCAGCGATGTTGACGATGCAGAAATCGACGAAGCGGACGTGGAAAGCGTGAGCTTTGTCGACTTCCAGACATTTCGGACGGCCGGCCCAGGCAAGGAGATTCTCGTGGTCGGGCGCATCGAGATGGATGTCAAAGTCACCTACCACCATCCCGATTGGGACACCGCCACTTACGACAGCGAAGACAAGGTACTGCTACCGCACCGCACGGTGGAAGGCGAGAAGAACATAGATGTGGAAGCGAATTTCAGTATGACCCTGACCGTCGACCAGCACGGCAAGCCGACATCGGTTGCCGAGTTCTCTTTCGATGACGATGATTTCGTCTGGGTCGCGATCGGGCCAAACGACTTCGACTACAAATAGGTCTTTCGCAGCTCGTGAAATCGTTAGATTTCGCGCGGTGCGTACAAGTTGTCCGGATAGGGAAGCCTTTCGTTGACGCGCCGTAGGAGCACGAGATAGGCCCGCACGGCCAGTTGGAATTCGGCGCCATCACCCAGGGGCTTGTCTTTGAAGGCATGAATGGTGTTGCGCCGCTCCTGCACCAGATCAACGAGTGCATTTCCGTCGGCGCCGATGAGGTCGTGCTCTTTCACGAAGATCTTCAGAGGCTGGAGCGTAAGTCCGTCAGGACTGAGAGCCTTTTGCTTTTTGTGATCGAACGCGTTTGCCTTCTTGAGCATATCCAGGTCGGCTTTATAGTCCATGTAAAACACCGACAGGAGGAGTTTCAGCGTTCCTTCGACCAGACTGCCGAGGTTCGACCAGGCGAGAATGAGTTCTCCGTCCGACAGCGCAGTGGAGGGTTCGCGTAGCCACAAGCGCAATGTCTTTGACAGCGACGCCTGCCAGTCGAGGCGGCTCTTGGTTAGCAGACCCGCGGCTTCAACAGGCGCCCAGCCGTTGCTTGCGGCCCAAAAGGTCGCCAATCCGCTGTTCAATTTTTCGATCCGGAAAACGACGTCCTCGATTGTCATGCGTGACCTATCCGCCGCCAAGCCAAGGGCTATCCTGCTCTATTCGACCCGTCGTGCCCGGTTCGGGCCGAAGCCGGTGCCATGCTTGTAAGAATACCCGAATCAGTCCTACCCTAACGTAGGGCTGGACACCTTCGACCTGTCGCCGGGTCAAACGTCTCACTCATTTCGGAACATAGCATATCTTGGCATCTCACCCTGTGGGCTGCTGCGTAATCGGCGAACAGCGATGCCCGTTCAGGAGGATGCACATGTTTGTGCTTCGTATTCCCGTCTCGCCTTCTGCTGTCGAGCAGATTAAATCAGACCTCACAAAGGTACTCGCCGCGGTCAAGTCCTTGCATCGTGTCGAGGCCTTGGGGAGAGGCCTCGGATTTCAGACTTATGCGGCGCTGCTCTCCGCGTCGCGGTCGCCGGAGCCGCCTGTTGTTACTGTCTCCGGGAAGGCATTCGTCCATTATCTGGAAAATCACAGCTTCGACGCCGATCCGGCCGAGTTCTACGCGGCAGCCGCGCGGGTTGCAATTCGTGGTGTTCTCGATGCCATGCCGCGATTGTAGGTCCATGGAATTGGGTTCGGGCGGCCGCAGCGCAACGCCGACTGTTCACGGCAAACACCCGAACAGCAATACGCCGAATTCGTCGAGCGTCGGAAGGAATGCCTGGGTCCACATGCGACACGCGCATTCTTGTTGTCGCTGGCGCTGCTCGCACGGGTCAAGCCAATAAAGACGATAAGGTCCGGCACCGGCAGTTACAGGTTGAAACATGTCGCGGAAAATTACGAATGCTCGTATCCGGAAGGAAGCAAGCTCGGACCCCACTCCGTGCCGAATGGCATGCTTATCGCTGCCGCCGTGCATCTGGGCTTCAACTGTAAGGAGCATGTTGACGATCTCGGGTACGACACGCCCAACACGACCTTCAATATGTCGAAGTCCGTGATCGACGATCTTGATGCCGAGATCCGGCCCAAGACGGGCTTCGCACAAGATCGCGCTCGTGCACGTCTACGGCGGCAGGCAAATGCGCAGTTCGCGACGGTCAAGCAACGGCTTTCGCAAGGCGATGACGTCTGGCCCCCAACATAACTGGCCTTTCTTGACGGGTTATAGAGCCTGGCCGGCTGGAAAGTGATCTGTAATGTCTGATTTGCCGGCCGACTCACCCGGTGTGTACGACGTCGGCATCCTGCAGCCGTTCGTGGATGCTCTGCCTGAAGAGGAACAGCGCAGCGGAATGGTCGTGCTGTTCAATCTTGTGCAGCTTCACCGCCTGGTCAACGATTTCGGTGGTGCCGTCGCGCTTCTCGATCACGTCGAGATCGAGGTAAAGAAAATTCAGGTCTTGAGGACGACACAGTCGGTCTTATTCAACCGCGCGCTGCACATGTATAAGATATGGAGCGAAATGGCAGGGAGGGATGCCGCCGCTACCATTTTTCATTTTGGAAAAACCATCGACGCTATTCGCAGTGGCATGCGCAAATTGCCGACAATCTTGAACGGTGTCGATCATGACCGATTGCGCGCGGCCAGCAAGCAGTTCCACCGATCCTTTCCGGATTATGCGCTGATCAGGCATGGAGCCGGACATCGCGCCGAGAGCACGGCATCAATCCAATCTCTTAATAAACATTCCGAGGACGGAACCTTCATTTTCGGCACGATCAAAGACCGTGTTTATACCGTCACGTTTGAAAGCAAGCACCGCACTTTGGCAATCGATAAGCCGACGCGACGCATTCTTGCTCAGATTGCAAAGAGCATCTACGAAGCTTTTCCAAAACTGACAGAAAGCTTGCCGACTATCCTCGTTGTGGAGGAGGTCGATCTTGAAGCGTCCAAGCCCGACAATATCAGCGGTGAGAGTTGTTGATCGGTAGGGCACCTTGCCAGCAAGTCACCGAATATTTGTCACGCGCATGTTTGTGCCGACAACATCTCGCCACAGTGGAAGAATCATTCAGTTATTCGTCGATGGCGATTGCAGGCGGATGCTGCACCGCCACCGAGCCGTCGTGCGCAGTGGCAGAAGAGCAAGAGCATGATCCATCAAGCTCTTGGTGCTGATGCCCCAGTGCTTCATTGCGACTAACCAAAGCTAAACGCACCGCCTCGCGAACCAGGAAACCCGCGCTAGCGGTTGATCGTCGCTTTATCCGAGCAGATCACAAGACGGCGCGAGCCGCGCGTCATCGCAACATAAAGATGCCGGCTGTCCATCACATCAGGATTGAGGATTACGCAGACATCGGCTTCCAGCCCCTTAAGCAGGAGCGTGCTGCCAACCGTCCGCCTAGCAAGGGGCCTGCCGATCAGGCGAGATTGTTCTCGAACCTGCACCGCGGCATCGAGGAGCGAAAGCCCGTCGTGCGATCCGCAAGCTTGAAACATCCGGTGGCAACCACGCAGCACAGGTGGCCGGTGTGTTCGAACGCCCGCGTCCTTGCTGATGGCGGCCAAGACCGCAGACGCACCCGCGTAACTCGGCTTGCCCGCGAATTCCATTGCCGCACGTTTAACTTCCGATGGCTCCTTCCGGGCGCGCCCAGCCCGAAGCGTCTTGACGCGCGTGAGAAGGTCGTCCGGCCCCACATTCGTCATCACGAGGGCGGCGAAATTAACAAGGCGATCCAAGGCTTGCGCGTGGCCAAGATCGAATGCGTTCGCGAATTCCACGAGATCGCGCATGTCAACGCTTTCCGCCGCGACGGCGCCCGGCGTCTGGCTGGCAAAACGCCGCTGCTCCGCTGGCTTCGTCGCATCCGCGACGATCAGCACGCAACCGTCCGCCGTGGGTGCCTTGGTCAGGCACGCCTTGAGCCTTATGGCATGATCGTTAGATCCATCGAGAAGAACGTGAACTACGTTCTTGGGCGCCGAGGTAAGGTCGATGCTCCCATCGGCAAGAAGCGTCTTGCGGGCTTCCAGCAGCCAGTGACCGAATGCCTCTTCTCCTGCGTTTTTCCATCGCCAGGGCATGCCCAACTCACCCGCACTTCCGAAAGTCGCATGCACGTCGTTATCCCAATCGACGAGCGTGTTTCCCTTGAATCCGAAAATTGCCTGCATCGGATCGCCAAGGACGCAGGACGGAAGCGCATCTCCCATAACCTTCGCCAGCGCATGCTGCACAGCCGAGCAATCCTGATATTCATCGACAAAGAGTCTGTCGTAGGTCGCCCGCAGGACGTCGCTGAGATGTCCCGCTTCTAAGAGGGCGACCGCCGCTTTGCGTATCGCGGGATAGTCCGATCCAGGGCTCGCCAGTTGCAAGATTGCCGGGTTGTGTCCGCTGCGCGCCGGAAACATTGAAATGATCCGCATAGCAAAGCCATCGAGCGTCGCAAGGCGATAACGCGACGACGCAACGCGCGCGCGGTCGAGGCGTCCGCGCAAGGCGGCCACGCCCGCGTTTGTGTGCGTCAGGACCAGAATCGGTTTGGACTTGGAGTGGCGCGATAGCGCGCCGGCGATCAACTGCGTCTTTCCGCAGCCGGCGGGAGCCGTGATCGCGCCGCGCTCGATTTCCAGCAGGTCGATTTCAGGCGCGACCATCGTCGATCCACGCGAAAATGCGCTCGACGATAGCGCGGAAGCCCGCATCGCATTGCGCGAGAGCCGGCCCCACGATTTCACGGCCGCAATGCTCCATCGCGGTCACGGATTTGAACCACGGATTGTTCTTTGTGGCACACGCCTTAGCAAGACAGGTGCGGGTTTCCGGTGTGACAGCCTTGCGGCATGCGGCGAGCGCGATCTTGCCGCCGGAGGCCGAGGTGATGTGGGCACCAACGAGTTCTTCACCATGAAGCTTGACGGAATGCGCGAGAAGCGCGGTTACGGCGTCGGCCGGGAGGGAGGCGAACAGCTCATCTTCGAGCGCACAGCCTTCCCGCCACCGGAAAATAGCCCCCACGGCTTTACTGAATGTCTCTTCGATACCCCTGTCAGGCTGCTTGTCATCGTCGCGCAGAACATTGGTGCGGTAGCCGAGGCTGTGGAATGCGTTCGCGCGGCGATAAAGATTATCGCACCCGTTGGCATCCACCAGCGTCACGCCCACCGCCTGCATCGGCACTTTACCGCCAGCCGTTCGAAACTGGTCGATACCGCGCACCAACCCGACTTCGCTTGCACCCTCGCAGATCAGAACGGACGAACTCAGGAAGGCTTCAGGAAATAACCGCAACGTGCCCTGGATTTCGGCCTTAGTGCCAACAACCCTCGCATGGTGCCCATCCTTGCCGCGTCTCAACACCGTGAGTTGCTCCGCCGACAACTCACGCACGACGACGGGCGAGTGCGTTGTCAGGAAGCCTTGCAGCGGCGGCGGGGTCTCCTTCGATCCGATCGACTGCAACAGCCTGACGAGCCGGTGCGGTTCGAGGCCATGCTCAACCTCGTCAATCAGAATGACCGTCGCTTCCTTAGCGGCTTTCCGCTGAAGACCCGCGACCAACAGGCGGGCAGAGCCCGTGCCGAGGCCACGAAGCGGAATTCCGGCCTCGTTGTGAAGCGCGATCATGCCGCCGCTGAACGATACGGAATGCGCGTCCAAAAGCGCCTTGGGCTGTGTGCCGATGTCGATGCCAAGTTCGCGCGCGGTCGTTCCGACGATACCGAGCGTGGCGGAGAGTTGCTGTTCTGCGATATCGCCGAAGGCGGCCCGCGCTTGGCGCGCCGCCTCGGCCATCGCGCCCGAGGTTTCGGCCTTCTCGTCGGAAAGCTTCGTCAGCACCGAGCCGCGCCGCCATGCCAGATCGTTCTCGGCAAACGCGCCGATGCGCGTTGGGCAAAGCCGGTTGCGGTCGCTCCAGGTAAGATACCGAGTCTGTCCCTGTGCTTCGGAGCGCTCCGAAATGAGCGTCCATACCGGCTCGAGATCATTTTTCACGGAAAGGTTCAGGGTCAGCACCGTCTCCTTACCGCTTTCGGGCTCATCGTCGATTTCGCCCGCCGCCGCGTCGAAGGACCGAAGATAGTTGCCGTACACCTCCATGCTCTTGAGGCTGTCATCCAGTTCGCCCAGCGTGATCGAGATAGATATCGGCGCTGAAACGTCCAGCCCGTGGAAATCCGCGTCTGAGAACGAAAGGCTGCGTCTCGCGCCAAGGCAGAGATCGACCGCGTCAAGAACTGACGACTTGCCCGCATCGCCGGAACCGATCAGGCAGTTGATGCCGCTCGACGGTCGCCAGGTGAAGGACTTGAGGCAACGAAAGTTGCGAATGTCGACGACGCGGATGCGGGCCACGGAAGGACTCAAATAAGATTAACGAAGAGGCTAAAGCATACACTGTTACAATCTGCGGTCGCTAGCCCGAACCGGCGCGCCGCAACCATTGAGTAGTGGGACGGAGCTGCGCCATTCCATATGTACAGGCAGAACGCCCTGGAATCGACAAAGCATCCCTACCACATGCCCGCATGCGTCTTGGGGCTTTGTGCTCAGTCGGGCGATAGCGTACTTTATCTACGCCGCGAGCCGCGGTATCTGCCCTTCGGCCAACCGAAGGAATTGAGTGTTGCAAGCCCGGGATTTGGACTTCCCTGGGAACATTCGAAGCCGCAGTTGGATCGCAGACGTTGCGCTCTTGCCGGTCGGCAAGAGCGTTGGATTTTCAGTCCGGTTGGGTTGGCACGATGGCAGCCCGGCGCCGCTGTAGATCCCCAAAGTGCAGGCAGCATTCACACGGTAGGCGCTGAATTTTCAGATTGCAGGAGCCGAGCCCAAGAGCTTTGACGATTGCTCAGTAAATTGCCTGTATGCAAGACAATTGGTTCTCGGGACCACAATTGGGGGGATCGTACCGTGACAGCTTCTCTTGATGGCGAAATTCGCGGCGGTCACCATCATATGCAGGTCCGCGTCTATTTCGAAGATACGGACTCCGGCCAGATTGTTTATCACGCGAATTTCTTGCGCTTCATGGAACGCGGCAGAACAAACTACTTGCGTTTGCTCGGAACGAATCAGCGAGAGCTCCTCAAAGAAGCGCAGAACGATGCGCCAGGCTTTGCCTTTGTGGTCCGTTCGATGACCATCGATTTTCTAAAACCGGCAATCTTGGACGACCTGCTTGAGGTTGTCACAGTTCCAGAAGAGGTGAGGGGCGCATCGATTGCCTTGCTCCAGGAATGTAGGCGCGGAGACGATCTTTTAGTCACGGCCCGCGTACGCGTGGCATTTATCTCGGGCGGAAAAGCACAGCGCATCCCGAAGTCACTGCGGCTCGCCATGGAAGGGCATGGATAAATCTACGCTTGTTCACGCTATAGCCCTCCAACGCCCCAATGAAATCAAGGCGCTGTGTTGCGATGTTGGCAAGCCAGAGTTCTCCGGCATCGTCTATCATGCCAATTATCTGCGCTATATGGAGCGCGGGCGGACCAATCATCTGCGGCTGATGGGCGCCGAGCAGCAGGCGCTGTTCGAGCAGCCCGAGACCGACGGCGCCGGCTTCGCCTTCGTGGTGCGCTCGATGCATCTGGACTTTTTGAAGCCCGCGCGGATGGACGACGTGCTCGACGTCGTGACCTGGCCGATCGCGGTGAAGGGCGCTTCCATCATGCTGGCGCAGGAGGTGCGCCGGGCTGAGGACGTGCTGGTGAAAGCGGAAGTGCGCGTCGCCTTCATCAGCGGCGGTCGCGCGCAGCCGATTCCGAAATCGATCCGGACCTTGATGAAGGCCGATCTGATTTCGTGATCGCCCGATTTGCAGTGGCCTATCGACTCCGCCAACTGCAGCGATAGATTGCGGCCCCAACCAACCGATGAGGCCATCATGTCGCGCCCGCCGCTTCCGCCCTTCACGAGAGAAACCGCTGCGCAAAAGGCGCGCATGGCCGAGGACGCCTGGAATTCGTGCGATCCGGCGCGCGTCGCGCTCGCCTACACCGAGGACAGCCGCTGGCGCAATCGTTCTGAAGTCTTTCAGGGCCGTGAGGCAATCGTTGCATTCCTCACCCGCAAATGGGAGAGGGAGCACGACTACCGCCTGATCAAGGACCTCTGGGCGTTCGACGGCAACCGCATCGCGGTGCGCTTCCAATACGAATGGCACGATGCCGGTGGCCAATGGTATCGCTCTTACGGCAACGAGCAGTGGGAGTTCGACGAGCACGGCCTGATGAAGCGGCGCGAGGCCTCGATCAACGACATTGCGATCGCCGAGAAGGACCGCCGCTTTCACTGGCCCGCGCCGGGGCCGCGGCCGGCGGATGTGCCGGGGCTGGGCGAGAGTCCGTTCTGAGCCCTCAACCCTCATGGTGAGGAGCCGCGAAGCGGCGTCTCGAACCATGCAGGCCTCGCCGTTGCGGTGGGGGCCTCGATCCTTCGAGACGCCCGCGAGAGCGCGCTCCTCAGGATGAGGGGATGGATTTGCGCGTCAAGAACCTTGTGATCGCCCCACCGAGCTTCGCGTTGTCCATCGGCTCTGACAGCGATGCCCTTGCTGTTGCGACGACATCATTCGGCGCCTTGCCGTCGCGTAGGTCGCAACACACCTGTGCGAACGCCACGTCGAACTCCGGATGCGGCTGCACGGTCAGCGTGGTGCCGTTGGCGTAGAGCAGGCCGGCATGCGGCGTGAAGTCCGACGACAGGATCGTCACGGCATCGTTCGGCGGCTCGATCACCTGGTCCTGATGCGAGGCGGCGATTGCGATGGCTTCGCCGTCGACGACGCCATTCTCCGGCAGCACCTGATAAACGTGCCGGCCGATGCCCCAACCCTTCTCCGACTTGCGTACAGTGCCGCCGAGCGCTTGTGCGATCAGTTGATGGCCGAAGCAGACGCCCACCATCGGCGTCTTGTTGGCGTAAGCCGTGCGCACGAAATCTTCCAGCGGCGCGATCCAGTCGAGCCTGTCATAGACGCCGGCCGCCGCGCCGGTGATCAGGATGGCCTCCAAGCCGCGCGGATCGGGCAGCGCATTCCCATTCGGAATGCTGACGATGTCGATTGTAGCCATAGGGTCCTCGGCGAGGATCATGCGCTCGAACATGTCCGGAAACGAGCCGTGCCGCTCGCGATGCTCTTGTGGGACGAGCCCGGTCTCGACGATGGTGATGCGTGCCATATGCTACCTGCGGAGGCAGGGAGCATACAACAGGACCCGTAAGGCGTCCAAATCAACCAGGCGCAAAACCATGTGCGGACTTGTCCTCGAGCTCAGTGAGCGCCTTGCGCATGGTCTCGACCAGATCCAGCGCCACCGGCGAGGGGCTGCGCTGGGCCGGGAAGACGGCCGAGAACTCGAAGTCGATGCGCGGCAGGAAGCGGCGCACGACGACGCCGCGCGTTGCAAATTCCTGTGCGGTGAAGGGATCGCAGATCGACACGCCAAGCCCCGACGACACCATGCCGCACATGATCTCCGACAGCGTGGTCTCCACCCGCAGCACGCGGCGAACGTCGCTGCGATGGAAGACCTGGTCGACCAGGTGCCGGCTCGATGATCCCGCCGACAGCGAGATGAACGTCTCGCCCTCGAAATCGCTCGGCTCCAGCACTTCCTTCTCCGCCAAATGATGTCCGGTCGGCAGCACCGCGACACGCGCCAACGCCGGCAGCCGCAGGCTCGGCAGGCCGGAATGGGCGATCGGCACCTCGGCAAAGCCGATGTCGCATTGATTGTTCAGCACCCAGTCGACCACGATCGGCGAGATCACGCCGAAGAAGGCGAGGTTGAGGTTGGGCCGCTCCTTCAAGAACTGCCCGGCGAGCCGCGGCAGATAGCCGTTCGCGAGGGCCGGCAGCGCGGCGATGCGCAGCGAGCCGGTGCGCCGGCCGCGGATTTCTTCGGCCGCCGCCGTGATGCGTTCGAGACCGACGAACGAGCGCTCGACTTCGGTGTAGAGCGCCATCGCCGCTGCGGTCGGGACGAGACCGGTGCCGCGCCGTTCGAACAACTCCATCTTCAGCAGCGCTTGGAAGTCGCGCAGCAGCCGGCTGACGGCGGGCTGCGTCACCACCATCAGCTTTGCCGCCTCGGTGACGCTGCCGGTCAGCATGGTCGCCCGGAAAGCCTCGACCTGCCGCGAATTGATCCGCGCCATCTCGAATTCCACTCATAACATTTCGGCATGCAGAGGGTGCCATTATTCATTGGACGATGGAAGCTTGGTTTTGCGATCTTTTTCATCAGAGCTGGAGCCAGCCCGCTTTTTCGGCAGATTGGAGACGTTCAAACCTCCAAATCGCGCCAAAACCCGCCGAGCAGGGGCCGGAGCCCTGGTCGGAGAGGAATTTGCGCGGAAGGAAATGCGGAAGGTGCTTCGGCCGGAGACTTGTCGGCACGTCACCTCATTCCGGTATGGAGATCGGTCCACATGAAGACTTTTCGCCTTCTGACCGCGGTCAGCATCGCGGCGCTGATTGCCGCCCCGTCGGCCGCATCGGCCCAGCAAAAGACGCTCTATGTCGCCGGCTATGGCGGCTCGTTCGAGAAGACGATCCGCGACGAGGTGATCCCCGCTTTCGAGAAGGAGAACGGCGTCAAGGTCGAGTACGTCGCCGGCAACTCGACCGACACACTGGCAAAGCTCCAGGCGCAGAAGGGCAACCAGCAGATCGACGTCGCCATCGTCGATGACGGCCCGATGTACCAGGCGATCCAGCTCGGCTTCTGCGGCAAGCTCGACGGATTGCCGGCCGATCTCTACGACACCGCCCGCTTCAAGGATGATCGTGCGGTCGCGATCGGCATCGTCGCGACCGGCCTGATGTACAACACCAAGGTGTTCAAAGAGAAAGGTTGGGCGCCGCCGACCTCGTGGAACGATCTGAAGGATCCGAAATACGCGAAGCAACTCGTCATCCCCCCGATCAACAACACCTACGGCCTCGAAGCCCTGGTGATGCTGTCGAAGATGAATGGCGGCGGCGAGACCAACGTCGATTCAGGCTTCAAGATCTTCAAGGAGCAGATCAATCCGAACGTGCTCGCCTATGAGCCGTCGCCCGGCAAGATGACCGAGCTGTTCCAGTCCGGCCAGGCCGTGATCGCGGTGTGGGGTACCGGCCGCGTGCAGAGCTTCGCCAATACCGGCTTTCCCGTCGACTTCGTCTATCCGAAGGAAGGCGCCGCGACGCTGCTGACGACGGCATGTCCAATCGCCAAGCCCAACGCTTCTCCTCTGGCCGCGAGCTTCGTCAAGATGCTGCTCGATCCCAAGATCCAGCTGGTGATGCTGAAGGACTATGGCTACGGCCCGGTGCTGAAATCGCTGGTGATCCCGCCCGAGCTCGGCAAGATGGCGCCGATCGGCGAGCGCGCGGCGAAGCTCTATAATCCGGACTGGACCGTCATCAACGAGAAGCGCGAGGAGTGGACCAAGCGCTGGAATCGCGAGGTCGAGCGCTGATCTGATCGTCCGTAGCGGAGACAGCGCATGGCCTATCTCGAGCTTGATCGGGTCGCAAAACAGTTCGGCGCGCAGACCGTGGTCGATGACTTCAGTCTGTCGGTGAGGAAGGGGGAGTTCATCTCCTTCCTCGGGCCTTCCGGCTGCGGCAAGACCACGACGTTGCAGATGATCGCGGGCTTCCTCGATCCCACCCGCGGTGCGATCCGGCTGGAGGGCAAGGACCTCACCGCGATCCATCCGGCCAAGCGCGGCCTCGGCATCGTGTTCCAGAGCTACGCGCTGTTTCCGCACATGACCGCGGCGGAGAACGTCGCCTTCGGCCTCGAGATGCGCAAGGTGTCGCGCGCTGAAAAAGCCGAGCGCGTCCGTGCCGCGCTGGCGATGGTCGGCCTCGCCGGCTACGAGGACCGTCATCCGCGCCGCATGTCCGGCGGCCAACAGCAGCGCGTGGCGCTGGCGCGTGCGCTGGTGATCAAGCCGAGCGTCCTCCTGCTCGACGAGCCGCTGTCCAACCTCGACGCAAAGCTGCGCGAGGAGATGCAGATCGAGCTGCGCCAGATCCAGCGCACCATCGGCACCACCACGATCCTGGTCACCCACGACCAGAACGAGGCGATGTCGCTGTCCGACCGCATCGTGGTGATGAGCCAGGGCCGCATCGAGCAGATCGGCACGCCGCAGGAGACCTATGAGAAGCCGTCCTCGGCCTTCGTCTCGCAGTTCCTCGGCAAGACCAACGACTTTGCGGCGGCGATCGATCGGACCGTCACGCCGGCGCGGCTGACCGCGGGCTCCTGGAGCGCGCCGGCGCCGGCGGGTCTCAGCGGCCCTGTCACTGTCAGCATTCGCCCTGAAAGGATCGGCTTCGGCGATGCCGGCCTCAGCGCCAAGATCGTCACCCGCATCTTCCAAGGTAATCACTGGCTGTTCCAGTGCGAGAGCGAATGCGGTCCGGCGATCGTGATCCGCCAGAATGACGGCAAGGCGCAGCCGGCCGAAGGTGAGGCGGTGCGTCTGGCTTGGCGTCCCGAGGACATGAGTGTGCGTGCGAGGGGCGTCGCATGAGCGCGGCCGCCGAGGAACGTAACGCGCGTGCGCCGTGGGCTCTGACTGCGCCCGCCCTGATGCTGTTCGTCGGCGTGCTGCTGATTCCGCTGGCGATGACCGTGATGCTGTCGTTCCACGATTGGGGCCAGTACAAAGGCATCGAACCGGTCTTCATCCTCAAGAACTGGCACGAGATCGCGACCGATCCCTATTACGCCGAAATGTTCTGGCGGACCTTTCGAATCGCGATCCTGACCACATTACTCACCGCCGTCCTCGGCGCGCCTGAAGCCTACATCCTCAACCGCATGAGCGGTCGCTGGAAGAGCTTCTTCCTGCTGATCATCCTCGGGCCGCTGCTGATCTCGGTGGTGGCGCGCACGCTCGGCTGGGCGCTGCTGTTCGGCGGCAATAACGGACTGGTCAACAAGCTCTTGATGTCGCTCGGGGTGATCCGCTCCCCCATTCCCTTCATGTTCACTGAAACCGGCATGGTCGTTGCGCTCGCGCATGTGATGATGCCGTTCATGGTGCTGTCGGTATGGGCCGCGCTGCAGCGGCTCGATCCGCAGATCGAGAACGCCGCGACGTCGCTTGGCGCGGGACCCGGCACCATCATCCGCCGCATCATCATGCCCCAGATCATGCCGGGCGTGCTGTCGGGCGCCATCATCGTGTTCTCGCTCTCGGCCAGCGCCTTTGCGACGCCTGCGATCATCGGCGGCCGCCGGCTCAAGGTCGCCGCGACGCTCGCCTATGACGAGTTTCTCAACACGCTGAATTGGCCGCTCGGTGCAGCGGTCGCGACGCTCCTTCTCGTCGCGCTGGTGCTGATTGTGGTCGGCAGCAATGCGCTGATCGAGCGCCGCTATGCGGAGGTGTTCCGATGAGACGGAACGGGCCGCTGGCGTTGATCTTCCACACCATCTTCGTCATCGTCATGGTGGCACCGATCCTGGTGGTCTGCCTCGTCGCGTTTACACCCGAGGGCTTCCTGTCGCTGCCGACCAACGGATTTTCGCTACGCTGGTTCAGGACGATCGCCAACTACCCCGAATTCGTCCATGCGTTCTGGGTCAGCCTTGGGCTCGGCGCGTTGTCGTCCTTGGTGGCGCTGCTGTTCGCGGTGCCGGCGGCGCTGGCGATCGCGCGCTACCGCTTCCGCGGCCGCGATGCGCTGGCCGCGCTGTTCCTGTCGCCGCTGATGATTCCGCATGTCGTGCTCGGCATCGCCTTTCTGCGTTTCTTCACCTCCGCCGGCATGAGTGGCAGCTTCGCGGCGCTCATCATCGCGCATGTCATCATCGTGTTTCCGTTCGCGCTGCGACTAACGCTGGCGGCGGCCACCGGCATGGATCTTTCTGTCGAAATGGCCGCGATTTCGCTCGGTGCCAACGGCTGGACGTTGTTCCGCCGCGTGACACTGCCCTTGATCCTGCCCGGCGTCATCAGCGGCTGGGCGCTCGCCTTCATCCAGTCCTTCGACGATCTCACCATGACCGTCTTCCTCGCGGCGCCCGGTACCGAGACGTTGCCGGTGCGCATGTTCCTTTATATCCAGGACAACATCGATCCGCTGGTGACATCGGTCTCGGCCTGCGTGATCGCGATCACCATGACCGCCCTCATTCTGCTCGACCGCTTCTACGGGCTCGACCGTGTGCTCGCCGGCAAGGGCGATACGGGACGATAGGAAAATCTATGTCTAAAGCGTTTTCGAGCGAAGTGGACGCCGGCTCGCGTAGAGACAACGCGTCAAAGCAAAAATCTGAATACGACGTCGCCGTGGTCGGCGGCGGGCTGCTCGGCTCCGCCATTGCCTGGGGCCTCGGCCGGCTCGGCAAAAAAGTGGCGGTGCTCGACGAAGGCGACATCGCCAAGCGCGCCTCGCGCGCGAACTTCGCGCTGGTCTGGGTGCAGAGCAAGGGCCTCGGCATGCCCGCCTACACGGTGTGGACCGTGCAGGCGTCGCAGGCGTGGAGCCGACTTGCGTCGGAGCTGAAGCAGCAGACCGGGCTCGACGTCTCTCTTCAGCAGAATGGCGGCTTCCATCTCACCCTCGGCGATGACGAACTCGGCCAGCGCACCGAGCTGGTCAAGCGCATGCACAACCAGGTCGGCGCGGCCGACTACAAGATGGAGATGCTCTCCGCATCCGAAGTTAAGAAGTCGCTTCCGCTGATCGGCCCCGAAGTTTCCGGCGGCAGCTATTGCCCGCTCGACGGCCACGTCAATTCGCTGCGCACGTTCCGCGCCTTCCACACCGGCTTCAGGGCGTTCGGCATCGATTATTTTCCGGAACGTCCGGTGTCGGCGATCAGCAAGAGCGGCGGCGAATTCCGCCTGACCACGCCGAAGGGCGAGCTGCGCGCCGCGAAGGTCGTGCTTGCCGCCGGCAATGCCAACCAGACGCTGGCACCGATGGTCGGGCTCTACGCGCCGATGGGCCCCACCCGCGGCCAGATCGTGGTGACCGAGCGAACCATGCCGTTCCTGCCACATCCGCTGACCACGATCCGCCAGACCGACGAGGGCACGGTGATGATCGGCGACAGCAAGGAGGACGAGCTCGACGACCGCGCGCTGAAGCATTCCGTGAGCGCCGTGATGACCGATCGCGCCCAGCGGATGTTTCCGCATCTGTCGCGGCTCAACGTTATCCGGAGCTGGGCCGGAATCCGCGTCATGCCGCAAGACGGCTTTCCGATCTACGACCAGTCGGAGACGCATCCCGGCGCCTTCGTCGCCTGCTGTCATTCCGGCGTGACGCTCGCCTCCAACCACGCGTTCGAGATCGCGCGCATGGTGGCGCAGGGCGCGCTCGAACCGGAGCTGGTCGGCGCGTTCTCGGCGAGCCGTTTTGGCGGTGCGGGCGCTGCGAACCACAGCGGTTATTAGAAAATAGGAGGCTCGATTTGAATCGATGCTGGCCCAGAGCTCAGATCACCTCTCCCGTAGGGAGAGGTCGGATCGCATCGAAAGATGCGATCCGGGTGAGGGGTTACAGTCTTACCGGGCGCTGCGGCCCCTCACCCGGATTGCACTGGACGATGCTTCGCATCGCCAGGCGCAATCCGACCTCTCCCCGTTGGGGAGAGGTGAACCCTCGCGCAGCCGAACAAGATTCCATCACGCTCTAGAAGTTCTTAAGGAGCCAAGAGGCATTCCCCATGTTTAGGCGATCCGAACAGGACAAACGGCCACAAGTGCAGATTTTCGTCGATGGCGCTGCCGTTGCAGCACGTCAGGGCGACACTGTCTCTGCGGCGCTATTGGCCTCCGGCGTTGATGCGCGGCGGTCCACCGCAGTGAGCGGCGCGCTGCGCCTGCCCTATTGCATGATGGGGGTGTGCTTCGATTGCCTCGTCACCATCGATGGCATCGGCAATCGCCAGGGGTGTCTCGTGCCCGTCGCAGAGGGCATGAGAATCGAGATCCAAAAGGGCAAGCGGGAGATCGGCAAATGACTGTGGCTCCCAAGCGCGAAGCCTACGATATCGTGGTGATCGGCGCAGGTCCCGCCGGCCTCGCGGCCGCCGCGACGTCAGCCGAAGCTGGCCTGTCGACGCTGCTGCTCGATGAGAATATCGGTCCGGGTGGTCAGGTTTTCCGCGCCATTGGCTCGACGCCCCTGACAGAGCGCAATCAGCTCGGCGCCGATTATTGGGCGGGCGCCGATCTCGTGCAGGCGCTGCGCGCCAGCAATGCCGAGGTCATCCATCGCGCGACGGTCTGGAGCCTCGATCGCAACCTCGAGATCGCCGTCTCGATCGGCGGCGCCTCTGTCTTCGTCACGGCGCAGCGCGTGATCCTCGCGACCGGCGCGCTGGAGCGGCCGTTTCCAATTCCCGGCTGGACGCTGCCCGGTGTGATGACCGCGGGCGCCGCGCAGACGATGCTGAAGTCGTCGGCGCTGGTGCCTGACGGACGCACCGTGATCGCAGGGCAGGGGCCGCTGCTCTGGCTGCTCGCCGCGCAGATCCTGCGCCTCGGCGGCCGCATCGACCGCATCCTCGACACGACCGAGCGCGGCAATTATTTCGCCGCGCTGCCGCACGCCTTCGCCTTCCTGACCTCGCCCTATTTCAGCAAGGGGCTATTCATGATGCGCGAGGTGAAGGCGAAAGTGCAGGTCGTCTCCGGCGTCACCGAGCTCTCTGCATCCGGCGACGGTCAGCTCGCGAGCGTGAGCTATGTCGCCGGCGGCAAGCGCGAGACCATTCCTTCGGATCTGTTGCTGCTGCATCAGGGCGTTGTGCCCAACGTCAATCTGGCGATGTCGGCCGGCATCGAGCATCGTTGGGACGAGCTGCAATTGTGCTGGTCGCCGGTGCTCGATGCGAACGGGGATTCGTCGGTCGCCGGCATCGCGATTGCCGGCGACGGCGCCGGCATCGGCGGCGCGAGCGCGGCCGTGGCGCGCGGCCGCATTGCGGCACGCGCGGCAGTGGAAGCACTGGCACCCGCGGCTGCCGCGAAGCTCGCGCCAATGTCGGCGCTTCGTCCCGATCTCGCTAAGGGCGAGCGCGGCCGCACTTTCCTCGATACGCTGTTCCGCCCGTCGCCGCAGTTCCGCATTCCCTCGGGCGATACCATCGTCTGCCGCTGCGAGGAGGTCACCGCAAGGGACGTTCTCGACGCAGTCGCGATCGGCGCGACCGGGCCGAACCAGCTCAAGGCCTATCGCCGCACCGGCATGGGTCCGTGCCAGGGCCGGCTCTGCGGTCTCACCGTCACCGAGCTGATGGCGCAGGCCCGCGGGAAGACCCCGCAGGAGATCGGCTATTACCGGCTGCGCGCGCCGGTGAAGCCGATCACGCTCGCCGAGCTCGCCGCCGTTCCCAAGAGCGAGGCCGATGTCAAGGCGGTGGTGCGCGGATGACCAGAAACGTGGATGCAATCGTCGTCGGCGGCGGCATCCACGGATGCTCGACCGCGCTGCATCTGTGCCTTGCCGGCATGAAGCCGGTGCTGATCGAGAAGGATTATGCCGGCCGCCACGCTTCCGGCGTCAACGCCGGCGGCGTGCGCCAACTCGCCCGGCACATCCCAGAGATTCCGCTCTCAGTCCGTTCGATGGGAATTTGGGAGAGGATCTCGGAGCTCGTCGACGACGATTGCAGCTTTGAAAGCTACGGCCAGGTCCTCGTCGCGGAGAACGAAGAGGAGCTGGCCGTCTGCCGCGCGCGCGTGGCCGAGCTCAACGCGCTCGGTTTCAGCCATGAAGAGCTGATCGATGCGGCCGAGTTGCGGCGCTTGGTGCCGGCCGTGGCGGAGACCTGTCCCGGCGGCGTCGTGTCGCGCCGTGACGGCGCGGCCAATCCGGCGCAGACAACGACAGCCTTCCGCCGCAAGGCCGAGCAGCTCGGTGCCATCGTGCGCGAGGGCGAGGCGGCCGGCAACATCCGCCACAGCGGCGGTCTCTGGCACGTCGATGTCGGCCCGGACACCTATGCCGCACCGGTGCTGGTCAACGCGGCGGGCGCCTGGGCCGGGAAGATCGCCGCCGCCCTCGGCGAACCCGTTCCGGTCGAAACCGTGGCGCCGATGCTGATGATCACCTCGCGCGTGCCGCACTTCATCGATCCCGTCGTGATCCTGCGCGGCCGCAAATTGTCCTTCAAGCAATTCTCGAACGGCACCGTGCTGATCGGCGGCGGCCATCTGGCAACGCCGAACCAGGATCGCAACGAGACGGTGCTCGACTGGAAGAGCCTCGCCATCAGCGCCCGCACCGTATTCGAGCTGTTTCCGGTGATGCGCAGCGCGATGATCGTGCGGGCCTGGGCCGGCATCGAGGCCAGGATGAAGGACGACATCCCCGTATTCGGCCCGAGCTCACGTCACGTGGGGCTCTATCACCAGTTCGGCTTTTCGCTGCATGGCTTCCAGCTCGGCCCCGGCGCCGGCGCCGTGATGGCTGAGCTGATCGTCAACGGCGGCACCCAGACCCGCGTCGGTGATCTCGGCATCGACCGCTTCCATCCTTCCACGCTCTAGAACAAGAGGACATCATGAGCATCACCCGCAGCATCCGCACGCCCATCATGCACCGCGCCGTCGAAGCCAATGGATTCGTCTTCCTCGGCGGCACCATCGCCGACGACACCTCGGTCTCGATGGGCGACCAGACCCGCAACATCCTCGGCAAGATCGCCGGCTATCTGAAGGAAGCGGGAACCGACAAGAGCCGAGTGGTCAGCGCCTCGATCTTCGTCACCGATCTGTCCAAGAAGAAGGAGATGGACGCGGCCTGGACCGAGTTCTTCGGCGACGATCTGCCGGCCCGCGCCACGGTCGGCGTCGCCGATCTCGGCGGCGGCGCGCTGATCGAGGTGGTGGTCACCGCCGTGAAGGGCTGATCGTGCAGACCGATAGGGACGTCAGCGCTTTCCTCGCGCTGTCGCGCCCTTCGAGCTGCGGCTTGATCTTGCGCTTCTGCGGGACTACTGAAGAGCTCTCAATCAGGAACTTCGCAGCCATGGATTTTACCCCGACCGCAAAGCCCATCCGCCTTGCTCACGGGGAATTCCATGCCTGCTTCGATCATCCTGTCGAACCTGTCGCTGTCCACGCCTGACGGCCGTTCTCTTCTCTCCAACATCGATCTGACTTTCGCGGCCGAGCGGACTGGTCTCGTCGGCCGCAATGGTGTCGGGAAGACGACGCTGCTCGCGTCGATTTTGGGCGAGCATGTTCCCCAGTCCGGCCGCATTCTTGTCAACGGGACCGTCGGCCTGTTGCGCCAGAACGTTCAACCGCTTGCAGACGCGACGGTGGCCGATGTGTTCGGCGCGCGGCGGGCTCTGGAGCTGCTTCGCCGCGCTGAGCGGGGCGACGCCTCGGCCGACGAGATCGCCGCGATCGACTGGACGCTCGAAGGGCGGCTTGAGAAGGCCCTGGGGCGCCTCGGCTTCGATCCCTGTCCCGATACGGAGCTCGCCCGCCTGTCCGGCGGCCAGATCACGCGCGTGCGTCTCGCTGCACTGGTGTTTGCCGAGCTCGACTTCCTGCTGCTGGATGAGCCCACCAATAATCTCGACCAGGATGGACGCGGGGCGGTGACTGATCTCCTTGCTGCCTGGCGCGGCGGCGCGATCGTCGTCAGCCACGACCGGAACTTGCTCGAAACGATGGATGCGATCGTCGAGCTGACATCGCTCGGGTCAACCCGATACGGCGGCAACTGGAGCAGTTTTCGCGCGCAGAAGGCTGTCGAGCTCGCTGCTGTCAGGCACGACCTCGCGCATGCCGAGAGACACCTGTCCGAGATTGACGGCAAGGCGCAGGAAACAGCTGAACGGAAGGCGCGCAAGGATAGCGGCGGCAGGAAGAAGCGCGCCAAGGGTGACATGCCGCGTATCCTGGCCGGCGCGCGCAAGGACCGCAGCGAGGACAGCGGGGGCAAGAATGCACAAGTCGCCGAGCGGCGGCGCGCGGAAGCGATCGAGGCCGTCGATACGGCACGCCGACGCATCGAGGTTCTTCAACCGCTGTCGGTCAAGCTGCCCGCGACCGGCCTGCCGGCGGGCAGGGAGATGGTTTGGCTCGACGGGGTCTGCGCCGGCTATCGGCCGGAGCAGCCCGTCTTGCGCGATCTCTCGCTCACGATCGTCGGTCCGGAGCGCGTTGCGGTCGTCGGACCGAATGGCTCGGGCAAGACAACGCTGCTGAAACTCATTGCAGGCGAGTTGCACCCTGTCGCGGGTACGGTCCGGGTCAGGCCCGACTTCGCGCTGTTCGACCAGAAGGTCAGCCTGCTTGATCCTGCGATCTCTATCTTTGAGAATTTCAGGCGTCTCAATCCGAAAGCGGATCCTAACGCCTGCCATGCAGCCCTGGCTCGCTTCATGTTTCGCGCCGATGCTGCCTTGCAGCTGGTCGGAGGCCTGAGCGGCGGGCAAATGTTTCGCGCTGGCCTCGCCTGCGTGCTGGGTGGGACGCCGCCGCCGTCCCTGCTGATCATGGACGAGCCGACCACTCATCTCGACATCGAGTCTATCGAAGCCGTTGAAGCTGGCCTGAGCGCCTATGACGGCGCACTGCTCGTCGTCAGTCACGACGAGGCATTCCTGCAGGCGATCGGGATCACGCGCCGGCTCGAACTTGCCGGCAAGGAGATTCGCGTCAAAGACGGGATCATCTGATCCCGCCTTACCTCCCGATACGGCGGCTGATTCTGGTGAAGATTTTCAAAAGCCCGACGCCCTGCCCCCAGCGCGTCGGGCGGAAAAATTGACTATCAATCGGTGATCCCAATGCCATTGTTGTGACGCGTATCTCACCGCTTTTCCATTCCGGGAAACTACCGCGTCGGCACCGCTACACCCTGCCGTCCGGTTCCAACGCCTCGCCGATCTCCAGCGGGTGGGCCATGGTCTCGTGCAGCGCGTCGCGATCGAGCTCGCCTTCGGAGATGCTGATGACGACGCAGGCAACGCCATTGCCGATCAGGTTGGTCAATGCGCGGCACTCGCTCATGAACTTGTCGATGCCGACCAGGATCGCGATCGACTGGATCGGGATATCGGGCACGATCGAGAGCGTCGCGGCGAGCGTGATGAAGCCGGCGCCGGTGACGCCCGAGGCGCCCTTCGAGGTGATCATGGCGATGCCGAGAATGCCGAGCTCCTGCCAGATCGTCAGATGGGTGTTGGTCGCCTGCGCCAGGAACAGCGTCGCCAGTGTCATGTAGATGTTGGTGCCGTCGAGGTTGAAACTGTAGCCGGTGGGGATGACCAGGCCGACGACCGAGCGCGAGGCACCGAGATGCTCCATCTTCTGGATCATCTGCGGCAGCACAGTCTCCGAGGACGAGGTGCCGAGCACGATGAGCAACTCGTCCTTGATGTAGGCGATGAAGCGCAGGATCGAGAAACCGGCGAGCCGGGCGATCGCACCGAGCACGATCAGCACGAACAGGATGCTGGTCAGGTAGAACGTGGCGATCAGGGCGGCGAGGTTGAGCAGCGAGCCGAGACCGTAGGCGCCGACGGTGAACGCCATCGCGCCGAAGGCGCCGATTGGCGCCACGCGCACGATGATGCGGATGATGCCGAAGAACATTTTTGCGGCCTTGTCGATCGCGTCCGCAATGGGCTCACCGGCCTTGCCGAGGAAGGCGATGGCGAAGCCCGACAGGATCGAGATCAACAGCACCTGAAGCAGGTCGCCCCGCGCGATGGCGCCCAGATAGCTATCGGGGATAATCGCCATCAGATGGGCGACGATGCCCTCTTCCTTGGCCTTGGTGACGTAGGTGGCCACCGATTTCGGATCGATCGTGGCGGGATCGATGTTGAAGCCGTGCCCGGGCTGGAGAATCTCCCCGACGAGCAGACCGACCGCGAGCGCGACGGTCGAGACCGTTTCGAAATAGATCAGCGACTTCAGCCCGACTCGGCCGACGCGCTTGAGATCGCCCATCGAGGAGATACCGTGCACCACGGTGCAGAAGATCACCGGTGCGATCATCATCTTGATCAGTGCAATGAAACCGTCGCCGAGCGGCTTCAAGGCCTTGCCGAGATCGGGATAGAAATAACCGATCAGCACGCCGAGCGCGATCGCGATCAGGACCTGGACGTAGAGGATCTTGTACCAGGGCTGGTGCTGGCGGAGGACGGCTGGCTGGACCGCGACTTGTGTCATATTGTAGGCCCGGAACGTATCGATCTTGCTTGATTTGCATCATGTGATGGCCGCCGCGGAAGCGACAATCACATTTTTGTCGGATCGCACGAAGATCGACCGCTGCACCGCAAGTCGGGGGAAACATGTCGACAACAGGCTCCGAAGAACGCGTGCAAGGCTACTTTCCGCGATGGAAACTCAAGACCTCGGGCGTGATCATGCCGGAGGAGCGGCTGTCTTGGGGCCAGACCGTTGTCTCCGGTCTCCAGCATTGCGTCGCAATGTCGGGATCAACGATCATCGCGCCGCTACTGATGGGGTTCGATCCCAATGTTGCGGTCCTGTTCTCCGGCATTGGCACGCTGATCTTCTTCGTCATCGTCGCAGGGCGCGTGCCGAGCTATCTCGGCTCGAGCTTTGCATTCATCGCCGTCGTCATCGCTGCCACCGGCTATGTGGGGCAGGGGCCGAACCCGAACCTGTCAGTTGCGCTCGGCGGCATCGTCGGAGCCGGAGTGCTGTACGGCCTGATTGCGCTGATCGTGATGTGGTCGGGGGTTGGCTGGGTCGAGAAGCTGCTGCCGCCGGCGGTCACCGGCGCTGTGGTCGCCGCGATCGGGCTCAACCTTGCGCCGGTGGCGGTCAAGGCGGTGAGCGCCGGCACGTTCGACACCTGGATCGGGCTTGCGACCGTTCTGATTATCGGCGTGGTCGCCGTTGCCGCGCCGGGCCTGTGGCGCCGCCTGCCGATCATTGCCGGCGCCATCGGCGGATATCTTTTGTACTTGCTGTTCGCAAACGGATTCGGTTTCGGCAAACCGATCGAATTCGCGCAACTCTCGGCCGCGCCGTGGTTCGGCCTGCCCAACTTCACCGCGCCGAGCTTCCATGCCGATGCAATCTTCCTGATCGCGCCGGTTGCGATCGTTCTCGTCGCCGAGAACCTCGGTCACATCAAGGCCGTCGGCGCCATGACGGGCCGGAGCCTCGATCGCTATCTCGGCCGCGCCCTGTTTGCCGACAGCCTCGCGACCATCGTGGCCGCCTGCGGCGGCGGCACCGGTGTCACCACCTATGCCGAGAATATCGGCGTCATGGCGGCGACGAAGGTCTATTCCACCTTGTTGTTCGCCTTCGCGGCCACGGTGTCGATCCTGCTCGGCTTCTCGCCGAAATTCGGCGCGCTCATCCTGTCGATCCCAGGTCCCGTCATCGGCGGGCTCTCGATCGTGCTGTTCGGGTTGATCGCGGCGATGGCGGGACGGATCTGGGTCGAGAACAAGGTCGACTTTGCAAATCCCGCGAACCTGATTACCGTCGCGGTGGCGCTCACGGCAGGCGCCGGCGATCTCACGCTCAAATTCGGTGCGTTCACCATCGGCGGAATCGGCACCGCAACCTTTGGCGCCATCATCCTGTATCAAATTCTGACCTCGCCACTCGCACGCCGCGCCGAGCGAATCGAAGCAATGCGCTGAGGGATGGAACAAAAAGCCAGTTCCGCCGATGATCAAGCATCCCGGAGAGAACTCATGCCACCAACCTCAACCTCCTTTCCCTCGCGCCTCGTGGACCAATACGCG
Source organism: Bradyrhizobium sp. 137 (assembly GCF_023074095.1). Lineage (NCBI taxonomy): Bacteria > Pseudomonadati > Pseudomonadota > Alphaproteobacteria > Hyphomicrobiales > Nitrobacteraceae > Bradyrhizobium > Bradyrhizobium sp. 137. The sequence continues at coordinate 18,618 of NZ_JADPKU010000030.1, read as the reverse complement.
CTGGTGACCGGCGCCTCGCAAGGTATCGGCCGCGCCGTCGCCATCCGGCTCGCGCAGGAAGGCGCGACCGTCGCCATCAATTATTTCGATCATCCTGAAAGAGCCGAGGAGACGCTTGCGCTGGCGCGGACGGCATCGGGCGATAGGGGTCATGGCAGGCTCGATCACATCATCGTCAAGGCCGATGTCGGCAACGAGCAGGACATCGCCGCGATGTTCGAGACGGTCCTGGCGCGCTGGAAGCGCCTCGACTGCTTGGTCAACAATGCCGGCTTCCAGCGGGAATCGCCGAGCGATGCGCTCGACGTCGAAACCTATCGTCGCATCATTGACGTCAATCTCAATGGCGCCGTGCTTTGCGCCCAGAAGGCGCTCGCGCATTTCGTCGCCCGCGGCGGAGGTGGCAGTATCATCAATTGCTCCAGCGTCCATCAGATCATCCCAAAGCCCGGCTATCTCGCTTATTCGATCAGCAAGGGCGGCATGGCCAATCTGACGCGTACGCTGGCCCTCGAATTCGCCGGCCGCGGCATTCGCGTCAATGCGGTTGGACCCGGCGCGATCGATACGCCGATCAACGCGGCCTGGACCGGTGATCCCGAGAAGCGCGGCATCGTCACCTCCCACATTCCGCTCGGACGTGTCGGCACGCCAGAAGAGATCGCCGCGGTGTTCGCCTTCCTCGCCTCGGATGATGCGAGCTACATCACCGGACAGACCATCTATGCCTGCGGAGGCCTGACGCTGTTCCCCGAATTCCGGGAGAATTGGGCGAGTTGAACGTCAGCTTGGGAGCGTGCGCATCTGGGGCGGCCCGACCCGGTTGCAACGATTAGATCGTGGTCGCGAGGCAAGCTTCTCGCTGGCGTGCTGGCCACCAATGCCCGCGCGGCAAAGGACGTCGGAGCCGGGTAGGGGTCTGCGGCGCCGTGTGCTATCGATCGTGGACGACGCTGCCGCTAGTGGCAAGCGCCGACACATGAAGGCTTCGTGACCACAACCATAAACATGAATGCCTACAGTGACGCGCTGGTGGTCCTCGGCACTGCCGGCGTCGTGGTGCCGATCGTCCGCCACTGGGGCATCAATCCGGTGTTGGGCTATCTCGGTGCCGGCGCCATCCTCGGCCCTCTCGGACTCGGCTCGCTCGTTCAGGACCTCCCGTTCCTGTACTGGTTCACCGTGGCGGACGCGCAGAACGTCGAAGGTATCGCCAATCTCGGCGTCGTGTTCCTGCTATTCCTGATTGGGCTCGAGCTGTCCTTCAGGCGGCTCGTGACGATGCGGCGCCTGGTGTTCGGGCTTGGCGGCCTGCAGGTGCTGGCGACGTCCGCGATCATTTTCGGCGCGACGCTTCTCGCGGGGAAGAATTCCCATACCGCCGTGATCCTCGGCGCAAGCCTCGCGCTGTCCTCGACGGCTATCGTGCTCGAGCTTCTGTCCAGCGACAGGCGGCTTGCGACCGTTGCGGGGCGCGCCAGCTTCTCGGTGCTGCTGGCCCAGGATCTTGCAGTGGTTCCCATTCTCGTGTTCGTCTCGGTGCTCGGCGCGGGCAGCGACGGCTCCGTCGTGACGCACATCTCCAGTGCGATCTTGAAGGCCGTAGTGGCGGTCGCTTTTCTCATTCTGATCGGACGGCTGCTGATGCGTCCGCTGTTCCAGATGGTTGCGGGCACTCATTCGACGGAGTTGTTCGTCGCGGCGACCTTGTTCGTCATCGTCGGCGCAGGCCTTGCCGCGCACCAAGCCGGCCTATCGATGGCGCTCGGAGCATTCGTTGCAGGGCTGATGCTGGCTGAAACGGAGTATGGCAAGGCCATCGAGGCCACCGTCGAGCCATTCAAGGGCCTGCTGCTAGGCATCTTCTTCTTCACCGTCGGTATGGCCATCGACGTCCGCGTGTTCATGCGCGAGCCTGGTTGGTTGCTGGCCGCCGTCATCGGGGTTCTGACCGGCAAGGCGATCGTGCTCATCATCCTGGGCCGCCTCTTCAGGCTCTCATGGCCGTCGGCGATCGAGGTCGGCTTCCTGCTGGCTCCAGTTGGCGAATTCGCTTTCGTAAGCATCGGGATGGCGGCGGCCCTCGGCCTGATTGAACCGCGCGTGTCGAGCTTTGCCATCGCCATCACCGCCGTAACGATGGCATTGACGCCGTTTTTGGGCATGCTCGGGCGACGATTGGCCGCGAAACTGGGTGGCGAGCGAACTCTCGATCCCGAACTGACGGTTCGGCCACCCGGGGACCGGGCGCAGGCCATCGTGGTCGGCTACGGCCGCGTTGGAAAAGTCGTCTGTTCGCTGCTGACCAGCCACGGCCTAAACTACATCGCGGTCGACAACGAAGCCGTCGCCGTGGCGCGCGACCGCCGCGATGGTCATAAGGTCTATTTTGGTGATGCGACAGAACCGGGCTTTCTCGAAGCCTGCGGCCTGATGCAGACGACCGGTGTGATCATCACCATTCAGTCGCGACCAGCAATCGATGCTGTCGTTGAGCGGATCCGCGCAGTGCGGCCGGACGTGCTGATCGTCTCACGTGCGCGGGACGCCGATCATGCCCGCCACCTCTATGCGATCGGCGCAACCGATGCGGTGCCGGAAACCATCGAGGCAAGCCTGCAACTTTCCGAAGCCGCACTGATCGGCCTCGGAGTCGCGGTCGGGCATGCGATCGCCTCGGTGCACGAGAAACGGGACGAATTTCGGCTGACATTGCAGCAAGCCGCCCGCATTGCAGCAGAAGAGAAAACTCGTCTCCTCGATAGCACAGGGCGCCGGTCCCCGAGATAGCCACCTCTCCAGGCGGCCGGGCGCTGCGGACTATCATCATCTGGCAAAACCCGCCCGCACGAACTACATCTGCGCCATGATAAATGCTCCGCTGCCAAACCTTCCGCTCCAGGATTTCATCGGCCGACACGAACGTCTGTTCGTGCTGACCGGCGCGGGCTGTAGCACCAATTCGGGCATTCCCGACTATCGCGACAGCCACGGCAATTGGAAGCGCACCCAGCCGGTGAATTTCCAGGCCTTCATGTCGGACGAGCATACGCGCCGGCGCTATTGGGCTCGCAGTCTGATCGGATGGCGGCGGTTCGGCCAGGCCAAGCCGAACGATGCGCATCATGCGCTGGCCCGGCTCGAGGCGAACGGCCGGTGCGGGATGCTGCTGACCCAGAACGTCGACCGGCTGCATCAGTCCGCCGGCCACCGGCAGGTGATCGACCTGCACGGCCGCCTCGATCTGGTCCGCTGCATGGGCTGCGGCTGCAGGACGCCGCGCGATGAGTTTCAGCACGCGCTTGGTCGCGCGAATACGGCCTGGCTGAGGCTCGATGCCGCCGATGCACCTGATGGCGACGCCGATCTGGAGCACGAGGAGTTTTCGTCCTTCGAAGTGCCGGCCTGCGAAGCCTGCGGCGGCATCCTCAAGCCCGACGTCGTGTTCTTCGGCGAGAACGTCCCCCGCGATATTGTCGCCACGGCGCACGATCATCTGGCGCAGGCCGAGGCCATGCTGATTGTTGGCTCGTCGCTGATGGTCTATTCCGGATTCCGCTTCGTGCAGGCTGCCGCGGAACGCAAAATTCCGATTGCAGCGGTCAATCTCGGCCGCACCCGCGCCGACGATCTCCTGACGCTGAAGGTCGAGGAGCGCTGCGAGTCGGCGCTTGCATTCCTGCTCTGATCGCGCAGGCGTCGAACACGTCTTGCCTATTGCATAGGTGCCAAGCAGAATAGCCGGGCGCGGCGTTGTCCTCGTCGTCCATGGCATGGAAATTGCTGCGCTTTCGACCTCAGTCTTGACGATCAGCGCGGAGAATTTGGAATGCTTGAGGGAGCCGAGGTGCGGCTTGCCGTCGATATCGGTGGCACATTCACCGATATCGTGCTGGACGTGGGCGAGGCGCGCAAGACGCGCAAGGTGCTGACGACGCCGCAGCGGCCCGAGCAGGCGGTGCTGGACGGCATGCGCCTCATCCTCGCTGACGCGCGCGCGCATATCAGCGACATCGACGTCTTCATTCACGGCACCACGCTCGCGACCAATGCCATCATCGAGCGGCGCGGCGCGAAAACCGCGCTGATTGCGACGGAGGGCTTTCGCGACGTGCTCGATATCGGCACCGAGAGCCGCTACGACCAATATGACCTTAGCATCGACAAGCCGAAGCCGCTGGCGCCGCGCAGTCTGCGCTTCACCGTCCCCGAGCGTATCGACGCGCACGGTGCCGTTCGGCTCCCGCTGGACGAGACTGCTGTGCGCGCACTCGCGCCGAAATTGCGCGAGCGAGGCGTCGAGAGCGTCGCGATCGCCTTCCTGCACTCCTACGCCAATCCTGAGCACGAACGCCGCGCTGCCGCAATCCTGGGCGAGGAGATGCGCGGCATCTCCGTGACCGTGTCGTCAGCCGTGTGTCCGGAAATTCGCGAGTACGAGCGCACCTCCACCGCCGTTGCGAACGCCTATGTGCAACCCCTTATCGACGGCTATCTGGCCCGCATGGCGGACGCCTTGCAGGTCGAGCAGTTCCGCGGCGCCATCTATCTCGTCACCTCCGGCGGCGGCGTCACCTCGATCGAGACGGCGCGGCGCTTTCCGGTGCGTCTCGTCGAGTCCGGTCCGGCTGGCGGAGCGATTTTCGCGGCGCAGATCGCGGCGCGTCTTGGCGAGACCAAGGTGCTGTCCTTCGACATGGGCGGCACCACCGCAAAGATCTGCCTCATCGAGAAGTATCAGCCTGAGACCTCGCGCGTGTTTGAGGTCGATCGCGCAGCGCGCTTCCTCAAAGGCTCCGGCCTGCCGGTGCGCATCCCCGTGATCGAGATGGTCGAGATCGGCGCCGGCGGCGGCTCGATTGCCCATGTCGACGCGATGAAGCGCGTCACCGTGGGTCCGGAAAGTGCGTCATCGGAGCCGGGGCCGGCCTGCTACGGCCGCGGTGGCCAGCGTCCGGCCGTGACCGATGCGGACGTTGCGCTCGGCTTGATCGATCCCGACGCCTTTGCGGCGGGTACTATCAAGCTCGACCCGGAGCTTTCCAAACAGGCGCTGCTGCGCGATGTCGGCGAGCCGCTCGGCCTGTCTGCGGAAACCGCCGCCTATGCCGTGCACGAGGTCGTCTGCGAGAACATGGCGAGCGCGGCGCGCGTGCATGCGGTCGAGCGCGGCGCGGTGGTCGGCCAGCACACGCTGATCGCGTTCGGTGGCGCTGCACCGTTGCATGCGGCGCGCGTCGCCGAGAAGATCGGCGTCTCCCGGGTGATCGTGCCCTCGAATGCCGGGGTCGGATCAGCCGTCGGATTCCTGGCGGCGCCCATCGCTTACGAGCTGGTGCGCAGTCGTCATGTCCGACTCGATGATTTCGACACCGAGGCGGTCTCCGATCTCTTGCAGGAGACGGCGACCGAAGCGCGTGCGCTGGTCGAACCCGGCGCCGCCGGTGCGCCCGTGCGGGAGCGGCGCGCCGCCTTCATGCGCTATGTCGGCCAGGGCCACGAGATCTCGGTCGAGCTGCCGAACCGGCGGCTGACGACCGCCGATCTCGCCGGCCTGCGCCAGAAATTCGAGGCGGATTATGCTGCGATGTTCGAGCGGCCGATCCCGGGGGCGGCGATCGAGGTGTTGAGCTGGTCGGTGCTCGCGACCACCGAGGCGCGCAATCCAGCCGCGGTCGCGGCCGTCGCGCGCAAGCCCGCCGGAAAGGCAGTCGGCAGCCGCAAGTTCTTCGACGGCCGCGCAGGCGAGGTGATCGAGATCCCGCTCTATCGCCGCGAAGACATGGCGCCCGGCGCGACCATTGCAGGCCCTGCCGTGATCGCGGAGGACGAGACCTCCACCTTCGTCTCGACCAGTTTTGACGCCCATATCGACGGTGCCGGGAGCATCGTCATGGAACGAAAGGCGGCCTGATCATGAACAAGGCAAGCGGCGCGAGCCTGATCGACCTCCAGATCATGTGGCACCGGCTGATCGCCGTGGTCGAGGAGCAGGCGCAGGTCCTGCTCCGTACCGCCTTCAGTCCAATCGTGCGCGAATGCGGCGACCTCTCTGCCGGCGTGTTTGACCTCAAGGGCCGCATGCTGGCGCAGGCGGTGACCGGCACGCCCGGCCACGTCAATTCGATGGCAGAATCTGTCAAGCACTTCATCGCCCACTTCCCGCTTCAGACGATGAAGGAAGGCGACGCCTACATCACCAACGATCCGTGGATGGGCACCGGCCATCTCAACGACTTCGTCGTCACCACGCCGTGCTTCAAGGATGGCAAGGTCGTCGCGCTCTTCTCATGCACCAGCCATCTCATGGATATCGGTGGCATCGGTTTCGGTCCCGATGCCACCGACGTGTTCATGGAGGGGCTCTACATCCCCATGCTGAAGCTGATCGATCAGGGCGTCGTCAACGAGACGCTGATGGCGATGATCCGCACCAACACGCGGCTGCCTATAGACACCGAGGGCGACACCTATTCGCTTGCGGGCTGCAACGACGTTGGCTGCGAGCGCCTGGTCGAGATGATGACGGAGTTTGGCATCGATACGCTCGACGAGCTCGGCGACTACATCTGCGAACGCTCGCGCGAGGCCGTGCTGGACGAGGTCGCGAAACTTCCGAAAGGAAGCTGGCGCAACACCATGGTTGTCGACGGCTATGACGCGCCGGTCACGCTTGCCGCGACCTTGACGATTTCGGACAAAGGCCTTCACGTCGATTTCGACGGCACCTCGGCCGCCTCCAAGTTCGGCATCAACGTGCCCTTGTCCTATACCACGGCCTACACTGTGTTCGGCCTCGGCTGCGTCGTTGCCTCGCAGATTCCGAACAACGCCGGCTCGCTCTCGCCGCTGACGGTCTCGGCGCCGGCGGGTGCGATCCTCAATGCGCCGAAGCCGGCGCCGGTGGCCTCGCGCCACATCATCGGCCAGATGTTGCCCGACGTCGTGTTCGGCTGCCTGCGCCAGATCATCCCCGAGCGCGTGCCGGCCGAAGGCACCTCGTGCCTGTGGAATCTCAACGTCCGCGGACAGACGCGAAGCGGCGTCGGCGGCAATTACGGGTTCTCGATGGCGGTGACTTCCAATGGCGGCACCGGTGCGCGCTTCGACAAGGACGGGCTGTCGGCCACCGCCTATCCCAGCGGTGTGCGCGGCACGCCGGTCGAGATCGCAGAGACGCAGACGCCTTTGATCTTCTGGCGCAAGGAGCTGCGTCCGGATTCCGGCGGAGCAGGGCGCACCCGCGGCGGGCTCGGTCAGATCATCGAGGTCGGCAGCGGCGTCGATGCCCCGTTCGACATTCTCGCCGCGTTCGACCGTATCGATCATCCGCCGCGCGGTCGTGATGGCGGCAAGGACGGCGAGGCCGGCTATGTCGGCCTGAAGTCTGGAAAGAAGCTGCGGGGCAAGGGCTTTCAGCAGGTGCCGCCCGAGGATCGACTGGTGGTGCTGACACCGGGCGGTGCCGGGATCGGCGCGCCCATCGAACGCGATCGAGCGGCCGTCAAGGACGACGTCGAGAGCGGCCTCGTGTCTGCCGACAACGCGGTTGCAGTTTACGAGTACACGCGGTGACGCGTCAGGCGTCGCGCGCGTAGCGAACGGAGGGGTGCAATGATCACGCGACGAAGCTTCACCGCGGGCGCAGCGACGCTGCTTGCGGCCGGCCACATCTCCACTCGCGCCCGGGCGGCGGGCGTGAGCTGGGACATGTCGACGGTCTGGCCTGACGGCAATTTCCACACCCAGAACGCTTTTGCCTTCGCCGAGGAGGTGAAGAAGCAGAGCGGCGGCACGGTCAACATCACGGTGAAGGCCGGCGGCCAGCTCGGCTTCAAGGGCCCCGAGCATCTGCGCGCCGTGCGCGATGGCCTGGTGCCACTCGCCGACGTCCTCAACATCCAGCAGGTCGGCGACGAGCCCTTCATGGGCGTCGAGAGCATCCCCTTCCTGTGCGGCTCGATGGACGAGCTGAAGGTGCTGCACAAATATGTGCGGCCCGAATACGAGAAGGTCGTCGCCCGCAACAACCAGAAGATCCTCTACATCGTGCCGTGGCCGACGCAATATCTGCATCTCAAGGTCAAGGTCGCCAACGTCGAGGGCCTGAAGAACATCAAGATCCGCGTCCCCGACAAGAACGCCGTCGACATGCTGAACGCGATCGGCATGGCCGCGGTCATGATTCCCTGGGGGGAGACCATCCCTGCGCTCGCTTCCGGCGCGGTGGCCGGCGTCTCGACGTCGTCAGTGTCGGGTGTCGACGGAAAATTCTGGGAGTTCCTGAAATACGTCTACCCAACCAACCACGTCTGGTCGTCGCAGATGCTCACCGTCAATCTCGATTCCTGGAAGGCGCTCAGCGCCGATCAGCAGCAGCTCATCGCCGGCATCGCCGGCAAGATGGAGCCGGGCTTCTGGGCCAACTCGCTCAAGGCCGACCTCGACAGCCTCAACCGTCTGAAGGAGGGCGGCATGGAGGTGGTGCCGGTCTCGGACGCGATGATGACCGACATTCGGGCCAAGACCGCGCCGCAGCTCGACGCGTTCCTCAAACGCGTGCCGGCAGCCGACAAGCCGGTGCGGGCTTATCTCGCCGAAATGAAGCGTGGCTGATGGTGAAGGCGTAGTGAGCGTCTCGCCCGAAGCTCCGCAGAGCCTCAATGCAGCGGCGCCGGCGCCGCTGCGCATCCTGCTCGACGGCATCGACCGCCTCGGCCGGCTCGACGGCTGGATCGGCGGCGGCTGTCTGTTGATGCTGGCACTGCTGATGCTGTGCGAGGTCGCAACGCGCTTCCTCTCGAACTTTCTTTCATTCTTCCCGCCGTCGATCTCGATCGCCTGGGAATACTCGTCCTATCTGATGGCGGCGTCCTTCACTTTTGGCGCCGCGATGACGCTGCGTGTCGGCGGTCATATCCGAGTCGTCCTGCTGCTCAAGAACGCGCCGGCCTTGGTGCAGCGCGTGCTCGAGGTCCTGTCGGCGGCTGCCGGCTTCGCTTTCATGGCGTTCCTGACCTCAGCCATGGCGAAGTTTGCCTTCGGTGCCTATGTGCGCGGCCAGGTCTCGACCTCGAGCGATACGCCGCTGTGGTTTCCACAAGCCGTCGTCACCTTCGGCATGCTGCTCTTGACGCTTCAGTTCCTGGCGCGCGCAATCCAGGCCGTGCTCGGCCTGCCGCTGGAGGATCACCGTATGAAGGCCTCGCCCGTCGAATGATCGCCCACGCGCCAGCCTCCGGACAGCGGATCCCATGACCATCGAAGTCGTTGCCCTTTTCGTCATCCTGTTCGCGTTGCTGGCCTGCGGCGTCTGGATCGGCCTGACGTTGGCGCTCACCGCGACGCTGCTGCTCGCGATATTCCGCTCGATCCCGCTCGACAAGCTGCTGCCGCAATATGCCTGGAACATCCTGACCACGCAGGAGCTGCTGGCGCTGCCGCTGTTCATCCTGATGGGCGAGCTGTTGTTTCGTACCCGCTTGTCGCGTTCGCTGTTTCAGGGACTCGCGCCGTGGGCTGGGCTTTTGCCCGGTCGCCTGCTGCATGTGAACGTGATCGGCTGTACCATCTTCGCCGCGATCTCAGGCTCGTCGGCCGCGACCACGCAGGTGATCGGCCGCATGTCGCTCAACGAGCTGCTGCGCCGCGGCTATTCGCGCGACATCGCGATCGGCTCGCTCGCCGGCGCCGGCACGCTCGGCTTCCTGATCCCGCCGTCCAACATCATGATCATCTACGGCGTGCTCGGCGACGTCTCGATTTTGAAACTGTTCACCGCCGGCGTGCTGCCCGGCTTTTTGCTCGCAGCCGCCTTCATGGCCTGGGTGATGCTGCACACGAGCCTCAACCGCAACATGGTGCCGGAGACGGAAGCAAAGCTTTCGCAGGTGTCCTGGAGCGAGCGCTTTGCGGCGCTGAAGGATCTTGCGCCGGCCCTGTTCCTCATCGGCTGTGTGCTCGGCTCCATGTATGGCGGCCTCGCGACCCCGTCGGAAGCTGCGGCTGTCGGCGTCCTCGGCGCCGCGCTTGTCGCATGGGCGCAAGGAGCGATGTCGCAGCAGGTGATGCGGGACGTGCTGATCGGCTCGGTGGTCACCTGCTCGATGATCGCGCTGATCGTGCTCGGCGCCTCGATCCTCGGCAACGTGGCTGCTTTCCTCGGAATCCCACAGGCGATTGCCGCCTTCGTGAAGGGCTTGGGCCTGTCGCCCTTCATGCTGATCGTGGTGCTGGTCGTCTTCTATCTCGTCCTCGGCTGCTTCCTCGACGGCTTCTCGATGATCGTGATGACGCTGCCGATCGTGCTGCCGATCGTGAAGGCGGCGGGCTTCGACGAGATCTGGTTCGGCGTCTTCCTGGTGCTGGCCGTCGAGATGGCGCAGATCACCCCGCCGGTCGGCTTCAACCTGTTCGTGATCCAGGGCCTGACCGAAGATGGTCTCGGCTACATCGCCCGCGTGACGATGCCGTATCTGATGATCATGATCGGCTTCGTGCTGCTGCTGACGTTGTGGCCCGGCATTGTCACGCTGCTGCCGCGGGTGCTCTACGGATAGATTCGAGCCGTCCCGGCAGCTGCCGGGACGGCATTTCGATGCTCAGGCTTACGCCGCGGCCTTCTTCCGCGCGAGCTCGGCCTTGTACAGCTCGAACTCCTCCGCGATCGCGCGTGCGATCGAGGGCCGCTGGCGCAGGCGCTCGTAATAGGCCTTCAGGTTCGGCCATTTCGCGAGCTCGATCGGCGGCGTCGCCATGGTCCAGTTGATGACCGTGACGAGATAGGCGTCGGCGATACTGAAATGGTCGAGCAGGAATTCACGTCCCTTGAGATGATTGTCGAGATAGTCGAGCCGCGACAGGTTCTTCTCCAGCGCATAGGCCTTGGCCTCCTGCGGCGCCTTGCGGTCGAGCAAGGGGACGAACAGGGCTTTGTGCAGCTCGGTGCCGACAAAGCAGAGCCATTGATGCAGCCGCGTGCGCTCGATACCGGCGGCGGCGCCGAGGCCGGATTGCGGAAAACGATCGGCGACATATTGCAGGATCGCGGCGTTCTCGGTCAGCACCACGCCCTCGTCCGTGCGCAGAGTCGGCACGAGGCCAATCGGGTTCACGGTGCGGAAGTCGGAGCCGTCGCTCAGCACTGTCTTGGTCGGCGGATCGACTTCGAGATAGTTCGCTTCGACGCCAGCTTCGTACAGCGCGACGCGGGTCGCCATCGAGCAGGCGAGCGGCGAGAAATAGAGATCCATCTGTAGCCTCCTGGGGCAATTCGTTCTGGGGTGGCGCTCAACCTGGCCAGATTGATTTTTATACTGTCTTGCATAATATAAGACCGGTCAAGGATTATCTTGCGAAATGGTACAAAAATCGAAGCCGCCAGTTTCTGCCAGCGGACCCAGGCGCCGCGGCCGGCCGCGTGCCTATGAGCCCGGCGTCGCGCTTGGCAGGGCGCTCGACCTGTTCCGCAAGCAGGGCTTTGCCGCAACCTCGCTGGACGATCTCAGCGAAGCCACCGGCATGAACCGCCCGAGCCTCTATGGGGCGTTCGGCGACAAGCGCGAGCTCTACATCAAGAGCTACCAGCGCTACCGGGAGGAAGCGCGCGCGTCGATGGCGGAGATCTTTCGTCAGGAAATGCCGGTGCGTCAGCGCCTCGAGCGCATCTTCGCGTCCGCGCTAAACATCTATCTTTCGGGCGACACTGGTCCGCGAGGCTGCTTCACGGTGGTGACTGCGGCATCCGAGGCAGTGAGTGATCCCGAGATCCGCGCCATGGTGCTCGACGGTCTCACTGAACTCGACAAGGCCTTTGCCAGTTGCTTCCGCCGCGCCAAGGAGAAGGGCGAACTGCCTGATAGCGCCGAGCCGGCGGTGCTGGCGCAGGTCGCATCCGCGACCGTGCACACGATCGCCATCCGCTCCCGCGCCCACGTTCCGCGCAAGGAGCTGGAGGCGATCGTCAGCGGCGCGATCGACGTGATGGTGGGGACTGGGGCCAAAAACTGAGCCGTCCGGTGCAGGCCGGGACGACACCGAGGGTGAGGCGCGGTCGTGCGTCTTGCCAAACCGGACGGAGCGCTAATACCCTCTCGCCCGATCCACCACGTTCTCCAGCACGCCGCCCGCTTCGAACCGCGCAATCTGCTCGGCGACGTAGGCCGAGATCGCATCCGCGTCAGTGTCGGCCGCATTGTGCGGCGTCAGCAGCACCTTGGGATGGGCCCAGAACCGGCTATCCGCTGGCTGCGGCTCCTGGACGAAAACGTCGAGCGAGGCGGCGCCCAGCGTGCCGTCATCGAGGCAGGCCAGGATGTCGGGTTCGTTCTGCAAGCCGCCGCGGCCGGCGTTGATCAGCACCGGCGCGCCGAGCGGGCTGCTGCGGTTGAGCTTTGTGAAGACGTCGCGGTTGAGGATGCCGTGCGTGTCAGGCGTCAGCGGCAGCAGGCAGACCAGGATGTCGGTCGCGCGCAGGAACGCGTCGATTCCGGCTGCGCCGTGGAAGCATTCCACGCCCTCGATCGCGCGCGGGCTGCGGCTCCAGCCGGTGACGCGGAAGCCGAGCCGGCGCACCACGTCGGCCGCATCACTGCCCAGCGTGCCGAGCCCCATGATGCCCACTGTGACCGCGCTTGCAGGCCATTGATAAATCGGCTCCCAGCGCTTCTCGCGCTGGCACTGGCGCAAATAGAGTTCCTGGCGATGGTGCATCAGCACATGGAGCACGACATATTCAGTCATGCGGTTGGTCAGGTCGGGCACTGCGACGCGCACCAGCGGCACATCGGGCAGGCTCCTGTCGGCCATCAGCGCGTCCACGCCGGCGCCCAGATTGAAGATCGCACGCAGATTGGGGAAGGCACTGAGATCGCCGGGCACCGGTTTCCACACGGCGGCATAGTGCACCTCGGCCGGATCGAGCCCCGCATCGGGCAGCAGCACCACGCGACGGCCGCCGCAGATCGTCTCGAACCGGGCCTTCCAGCGCTCCGGCAGCCAGTTCTGCTGCGTGCTGTTGATCAGGACGGCCAGTGTGCCCAGGGTCATTCGAAGTGCCTCGTCGAGTTCCGCTTGAGAAGGCCCTCCTTGGCACGATCTGCCGGATTTTTCTTGCAAATTTTTTCCGCAGCCCTGTCGGGGCGGGGCATATTGGCGCGTCTTTAGAACAGACGAGGGAAGTGTCGCCTATGCTTTATGCCATTCTTTGCTATCACGATGAGGACTTCGTCGGCTCCTGGAGCAAGGACCAGGACGAGGCCGTGATGAAGAAGCTCGCCGTGGTGCAGGAGAAGCTCACCAAGCAGGGCCGGCTCGGGCCGGTGGCGCGGCTGTTGCCGACCACCGCGGCGGCGACGCTGCGCAAGGAAGACCCGCCGCTGGTCCTCGACGGCCCCTATGCGGAGACCAAGGAGCAACTGCTCGGCTTCTACATCGTCGACTGCAAGAACCTCGACGACGCGCTCGATGTCGCCCGCGACCTCGGCGCTGCCAATCCCGGCGGCGCCTATGAGGTGCGCCCCGTCGGCGTGTTCAGGCCCGGAGGGATCTGACGTGAGCGAGGCCGACACCGGCTGGATCGAGACTGCGCTGACCTCGGCGCGCCCTCAGGCGGTCGGCGCCCTGCTGCGCTATTTCCGCGATCTCGACACCGCCGAAGAAGCCTTTCAGAACGCCTGCTTGCGCGCGCTGAAAACCTGGCCGCAGAATGGGCCGCCGCGCGATCCCGCAGCCTGGCTGATCATGGTCGGCCGCAACGTCGCGATCGACGAGGTCCGCCGCGCACGCAAGCAGCAACCGCTGCCAGAGGACGACCAAGCGATCTCCGATCTCGACGACGCCGAGGGCGCGCTCGCGGAGCGGCTCGACGGCTCGCACTACCGCGACGATATTTTGCGCCTGATGTTCATCTGCTGCCATCCGCAGTTGCCGGCGACGCAGCAGATCGCGCTGGCGCTGCGCATCGTCTCCGGTCTCACCGTGAAGCAGATCGCGCGCGCCTTCCTGGTTTCGGAAGCCGCAATGGAGCAGCGCATCACCCGCGCCAAGGCAAAGGTCGCCGACGCCGGCGTACCCTTCGAAGCGCCCGGCGCGGTCGAGCGTTCCGAGCGGCTCGCCGGCGTCGCGGCAATGATCTACCTGATCTTCAACGAGGGCTATTCGGCGAGCGGCGAAACCGCGGAGCTCCGCAAGCCGCTGTGTGAAGAGGCGATCCGGCTGGCGCGGCTGCTGCTGCGGCTGTTCCAGAGCGAGCCGGAGATCATGGGCCTGACGGCGCTGATCCTGTTGCAACATGCGCGCAGCGCCGCCCGCTTTGCCCCGGACGGGTCGCTGATCCTGCTGGAGGACCAGGACCGTTCGCTGTGGAACGGCACCATGATCGCGGAGGGCCTTGCCCTGATCGACAAGGCGATGCGCCACCGCCACAGCGGGCCCTATCAGATCCAGGCCGCGATCGCCGCGCTGCATGCGCGGGCATCGACGCCGGAGGAGACCGACTGGACGCAGATCGACCTGCTCTACGGCGCGCTCGAAGTGCTGCAGCCCTCGCCGGTGGTGACGCTCAACCGGGCCGTCGCGGTCGCCAAGGTGCGCGGACCGCAGGCCGCGCTGGACCTGATCGAGCCGCTGGCGCCGAAGCTTGCCAACTACTTCCATTTCTACGGCGTGCGCGGTGCCTTCCTGATGCAACTCGGCCGCAACGACGAGGCCCGCATCGCCTTCGACCGCGCCATCGCACTCGCCAACACCTCCGCGGAAGCCGCCCACATCCGCATGCATCTCGATCGCCTGATCCGGGACAGCCAGCCGAAGCCGAAGGAAAGCGCCAAGGCGAACTAAGGCGCAAACCGTCGCGCTCGCCATCCCCGGCTTGTCCGGGGCATCCCTGTCTTGCCATCGGCGTCGAAGAACGTGGATGCCGGGGCAACGCCCGGCCATCACGTGGGGCGGGCAGCGTGCCAAAAATTTCGTTTCGATCTTGTCGGCCGGGGCCTCGCTCGTTCGTCCTATACCTGTACCCCGGGAGCCATTCCATGCTGAAAGCCATTGCCGTCATCGCAATCGTCCTCGCGGCCGGAATTGCGGCCGTGCTCGTCTTTGCCCTGACGAAACCCGACACATTCCGTGTCGAGCGCACTCTCACCGTGAAAGCGCCGGCCGACGCGATCTATCCGCAGGTGGCCGATTTCCACCGCTGGACCGCCTGGTCGCCCTACGAGAGCCGCGATCCCGCCATGAGGCGGACCTTCGGCGGAGCCGCGGAAGGCAAGGGCGCGACCTATGCCTGGGACGGGAACAACAATGTCGGCGCCGGCCACATGGAGATCCTCGAGGCGAACGCGCCTTTAAGGCTCCGCATCAAGCTTGATTTCGAGCGCCCGTTCGAAGGCCACAACAGCGCCGAGTTCACCTTTGTGCCGCAAGGTGATGCCACACTGATCACATGGGCGATGTATGGTCCGGCCCCGTTCCTGTCCAAGCTGATGCAGGTGTTCATCAACATGGACAGCATGATCGGCAAGGATTTCGAGGTCGGCCTCGTCAGCCTGAAGAAGCTCACGGAGAAACAATAAGTCTCACTGGAAGCGAAGAGGAGAGAAACGATGCTCAATCCCTATCTGTTCTATCAGGACACCTGCGAAGCTGCGTTCAACTATTACGTCAAGGTTCTCGGCGGCAAGATCGATGCGATGATGCGCGCCTCGGACGCGCCGCCGGAGGTGCCCGCCTCGCCCGGGCGCGAGAAGATGATCATGCATGCGCGGATGTCGCTGCCCGACGGCAGCATATTAATGGCCTCCGACGCGCCGCCCGAGCATTTTCAAAAGCCACAGGGCTTCTCGATCTCGCTCACGGTCAAGGACCCCGGGGATGGCGAGCGCAAGTTCAACGCGCTCGCCGACGGCGGCAGCGTCACCATGCCCTATAGCAAGACGTTCTGGGCCAAGGGTTTTGGCATGTGCGTCGACAAGTTCGGCATTCCCTGGATGGTGAACTGCCCGGCCGAAGGAATGTGACGGGCGCGATCGCCCACATGATCGATTGAATGTGATCCCCTCTCTCCAAAGCCGCGGGAGAGGGGACACATAATGGGATCGTACGGAGCGCGGAGCCGCTCCGTCACGCGCGGATCGGCCGTTCCTCTCATCGGATTGATCCGGTCACGTCCGCGCCCGCCGGCGACGCTTGCACGCAGCCAGGGCAGATCACGAGCTTCGTGCCGAGCTGCCTGTCATTCTCCGCTTCGATCTCGTCATGGACCGCCCACCACGCCTCGGAGTATGGCCGCAGGGTGCCGAGCACGCGTTCCCGCTCCCGATTGGGATCATTTGCCGCGGGGACGGGATTCGTTGCGTGCCGTTTCGCGATGTGAGGGATGTGAGGGCGGTTCGGGCGTCTGTTGGGGTCTTGGCCGAGGCCATCCCACGCGATCGGGCGACGCTCCTGCGCCGGTGCGATTGCGCATCCAAGCAGCGTTGTGCAGAAAGTGAGCAAGATGAAGCCATGTCGTATCATGCCGGACCCAAAGTTCGGTGCGCGATGCGCAAGATCCGCGCGGGAAAACTTGCATCGCGTCGGTCAAATGGAACTTAAGGCAAACCAGTTGGCCGGCATGGCCGAGGACTGAATTGACGATTCGCATCACTTTGCGCGAGCAGTGAGGCCGCTTCGTGAAACGATGCGGACTGCATCGCACAACAATTGACGCAATATTGGGCTGTGATCTGCACGCCAGAATCGCTATTTGTGAGTCATAAAAACTACAAACTGGGATGGACGTCACTTGGAAGGGGAGCGACCGATGGCGGCGGCGCTACAGATCAATTTTGCTCTTTGGGGGATGCTCATCTGCGCCAGCATGAAGCTGGTGCCGGTGATTCAGACTCTCTTTTGAAGGCGGCCAGCGCGTGATGGCGAACAACCCCGGTGCGCACCTAGCGTGCGAGCACAGGGAACCCGCCGTATGGCCTCGGACCAGCCAAGCCAAGGGCCATTAGAGCGACGGCTGCCAAATTCGTCAGCGGCAGCGCGGATAAATTGCGGCGAGATCACGCCCCTTGAGCAAGAGCAACCGGGAAGTGAGGCCGCCACGGCGGCTGATCCAGTCGCGCACCGGGCCGGGATAGGCCGCAAGCACCGCCACCGATGCCTCCGGCTCCGCATAGATGTGCCCCCGCCGGTCGACCGAACGCGCGGCATGGAAGCCGAGCACCGCGCGCTTGGTGACACAGATGCGCTCGCCTGGCACGATGCTCAGCACCAAGGTGCAGGCGGACAGGCAAGGACCGTCGATCACCACGCGCTCGCCGCTCTCGCGCACCTGCTCGAACAGGTCGAGGAACGGCCCGACCTGTCCGCCCGGCGATTGGATGATGCGGATCTCCGCGGCCGCGGGCGCAGAGGCGAGCAGAGCTGTCGCGAGCAGCCAGGTTTTGAAGGTGACGCGTCGCATGGCACTCTCCGAACTCTCGACATCATAGGGTGGCAAAGCCACCGGGTCGCGCGAATGCGCGCCCGATGACAGGCTCCGCGTGCCAGCATTGGCACCGCTATTCCGGAACGAGGGTGGGCACGGCGCGTACACCTTTGCCCACCTTACATATCCTGTGCCTACCCGTTGCGCCGCTGGCCGCGCAGTGTCGGCAGGCCGATACCCGCCGCATCGAAGCCGCCATCAACGGCTAAAATTTGGCCGGTGATGTAGCTCGCATTTGCCGAGCACAGGAAGTAGATCGCGTCCGCGAGCTCCTGTTCCAGGCCGTAACGATTGAGCGGAATGGCGTCGTGATAGTCGGCGCGGATCTCCTTGGTGTGCACCTGCTTCGCCATCGCGGTGTCGACAGGCCCCGGAGCAACCGCGTTGACGCGGATATTGAGGGAGGCGAGCTCGACCGCGAGCTGCTTGGTGAGGTGCGCCAGCCCCGCCTTGCTGGTGCCGTAGGCCGACCGCAGCGTCGAGGCGCGCACCGCCGAGATCGAGGTGATGTTGACGATGGCGCCGCCAATGCCGTCGCGCATCAAGGGCACCGCCGCCTTGGTGCAGAGGAACGGGCCGGTGAGGTTGACTTCGAGCACGCGGCGCCAGTCAGCCTCCGAGGTCTCCATCAGCGGCGCGAACACCGCGATGCCGGCATTGTTGACGAGCGCATCCAGCCGGCCGAATTGCCGTTCGAGCGCGGCCATTGCAGTGCCGACCGCAGCTTTGTCTGAGACATCGCAGGTCAGCGCCAGCGTCGCCTCGCTCTGGCCGATCTCGGCGACCGCGCGGCCGAGCAGTTCGCTCTCGACGTCGAGCAGCGCCAC
This sequence comes from Bradyrhizobium sp. 137, assembly GCF_023074095.1. Classification (NCBI taxonomy): domain Bacteria; kingdom Pseudomonadati; phylum Pseudomonadota; class Alphaproteobacteria; order Hyphomicrobiales; family Nitrobacteraceae; genus Bradyrhizobium; species Bradyrhizobium sp. 137. The sequence continues at coordinate 315 of NZ_JADPKU010000030.1, read as the reverse complement.
GCGCCAGCCCTCGGCGAGGAACTTCTTCGCGGTCGCAAGCCCGATGCCGCGCGCGGCTCCGGTGACGAGGGCGACTTTTTGTGGGGCTTGCGGCATTGGCTGATCTGTCTTTCTGTCGGAAACGTAAGCCGCACGGCGGCCCATGCCTTTTACTTTGCTTTCGTTCCGACAAGAAGGGCAACCGACAGTCAATCCCCGTCACCTCGCGGTTGCCGGCTTTCAATTACCCACAAATTCTCCTCCGACCATGACACCTAGCGCTATGTCGGTGAGGCGTGACAGCCCGCGCCACATGACGGTATTGCCGGGTGGCGG